>JALUDQ010000037.1 GCA_027043985.1 Desulfurococcales archaeon | reverse complement strand
CGATTATCTCGGCATCGCCTAGGAGAATCCACGCTTTCTTAACTGCTAATAGCTTCGACCTATTAGTTGTACCCACTACAACCTTCAACTAATCCTCCCAAGCCTTTTATCCGAGTGCTTAACTTAAAAACTGGTTTTCCCTACATTTAAGCGAACGCCTCCCCCTACCCAGTCCTTCTAGACGGGTTTGGGGAGACTCTATGCTAAAGAAGCAGTTAAAGGCCTCAGCAATGAAGCTTTCGAGGATAATGCTAAAACCTGTATACAAGGTATACGAGAAGTGGCTCTGGATCCAGATAAAGAATGGAAGAATGCCTAGACACGTAGCCATAATACCCGATGGTAATAGACGCTGGGCTAGACTAAGAGACTTACCCCCCTGGCTCGGACACGAGTTTGGCTATAAGCGTCTTAAAGAGGTACTAGACTGGATATGGGATCTTGGAATAGAAGTCGTAACTATCTATGCAATGTCTTCTGAAAACTGTACCCGGAGAAGCTTGGAGGAGAGGAAGAGGCTTTTCGACTTAATGAGGAGAGCCTTAAACGAGGTTATAGAAAATATAGACTACTTTAGGGAACGCGGTGTAAAAATCCATGTCCTTGGCAGGGAGGAGCTTATTCCCAGAGATCTAATAGAGCTGTCTAGGAAAATTGAGAAATTGACCTCGACTTATCCTAGAAAACATGTATTGAACATAGCGTTATGTTATGGTGGGAGGCAAGAGATAGTTGATGCTGTTAGGAGAATTGCTCTTGATGTATCATTGAATCGTATTAGTGTTAATGATATAGATGAAAACTTGTTTTCAAAATACTTGTATACAAATGGTGTACCTGATCCCGACTTGATAATTAGGACGTCGGGTGAAGAGAGGATAAGCAACTTTTTACTATGGCAGTCAGCTTATAGTGAACTATATTTCTGCGAAGTCTACTGGCCGGATTTCCGTAGAATCGATTTGTGGAGGGCTATTAGATCTTATCAGAAACGTGAACGCCGGTTCGGCAGATAAGATCTATTAGAACTATTTCTCATCGCTTTATCATAGACCTTAACTTGTCTTCAACTAATGTGAAGAATGTTGTTAATATTATTGCCACTATTATCGTAGCAAACAACCATAAGAGAATGCGTGATTCTATTATTGCATTGAGAACAGATTCTGGGCCAGCAGTTGCGGGAAGTTTACCTAGCGTTTGGGCTAGATTGTATAAGGCTATAACCATCATAGCTGTTATTATAAGCCCAGCTACATCATGCCATACTCTTGTATCATTACTCATTATCTTGACTATGGCTCGCGCAGTAAAAATTGCTGTTACACTAAACCCTATGAAGGGTGTTAGAACATTTATTGCTGTAGCTATAGCGTGTATTGTTGATGTTGTCTGCTGAATGGAGAAAACAGCGACACCTATACCTATAGCAAAAGATATTGAAGACAAAATCAATGCAACCGATGTTATAGGTGATGAAGCCCACCAATCCTGTATTTTCTGGTCTAACTCGAAGCCTCTAACAATCATAGCCAGCCCGATTATGAGGAAAGCTACTGTTAAAGCATATTGAAGCATATTGAGTAAGGCGAGAGCTGATATTATTGCTAAAATCATCCCTGGGACTCCTAGGAATAGGCGTGCAAAGCGTGGTTCCTCTATTATCTTTTTTATGTATCTTCCTATTAGGATATATGTTTCCTCTACTCCTCTAAGTTGCTCCACGACTACTCTTTTAACTGATATTATAGGAGCTATGCTTTGGAGTATTGGTATTACTCGTTCATCTTCAGCACCATCGCTTACTAAAACTATTCCATCAACATTCAATGCTTTTACAATGGCTTCAACTTGTTCTCGTATTCGGAGATCAGCTTTTATAGGATCTATGGGATCACCTGCAACAACAGCTACTTCGGCGTCATAGCCTTCCTTAGATAACTTCTCGGCAAGGGATAATGCAGAAAATAGTACGTTTGTATCCGAGTCCTCTGGTCTCTTCAAGGCAAAGTCTACTGCCGCCTTCATTAGACTAGCCTTACCGATAACGGGTGTCTTTATACCCGCTCTACCAATATCGTCATCTACATCGACTGCTAATACAAGTATGCGTTTAGTCCTCATTGTTCGGCTACTATCACTTTTAGACAGTCTATTCACCTTACAGAGTGTAGAGCCTCTAAATACTACATAGTTTACTGTAGAAAATAATTTTCCTCTAACAACAACTACGTTATGTATGCTTAGCTGCTCATGTTACATTTACTCTTCTTCTATTTCACCATAGAGAAGTTTTAATTCTTCCAAGCTTAGACGCTTGGTTTTAGACTTGGCTATTTTTTCCTCAATTCTTCTCTTCTTCTCGGCTAGTATTTTCTCGGTCATACGTTTTTGTTGTTCTTCTATTATCTTGTTGTATTCTTGTCTCTTAGTCCTTAGCTGATTGTATAGTTCTTGTAGTTCATTGGTAAGCCTATCTATCTCTTGAGAATATTGTTGTATTTCCTCGTTTAACGCGCCTATTTTCTGAGATAACTCATCTATACTCTTACTTAACTCGGAGAGTTTTCCATCAATATTTGTTATCTTCTGACTCTTTTCTGAAAGCTTTGAAGATACATCGCTTAGCTCTAATCTTAGCTTCATGAGCTCGGCTTTTGATTCATAGACCTCTTGTTTTATCTGCTTGGCCTTATATGCTTGTTCTAGTAACTCTTCTAGTCGCGCTATCTCCTGGATTATCTCGTTCTCCTCTTCAACGCTTAGAACACTCGTCATTTGCCTCCATTCGAGTTGTTGGAGTCTTCTCTGGATAACATGTATAGGTACTCTAAGCTTGCTCTGTACCTGGCTTATAATCTTCTTCTTATTGTTTATATCGTTTATTAACTCTCTAAGCCTATCTCTTAGCTCCTTACGCCTCGCTCTCAGCGATCTTACGTCTTCTACCAATTTTTTCCTCTCTTCTCTCAGTTTTCTGGCTTCTTCTATTAGCTCTCTACGTCTTCCTATTAGCTCCCTTTTCTTATCACGTAGAACGCGTACCTTCTCTATCAGCTCCATTCTCTTCTCTTTTAATGATCTTATCTTTTCGCGTAGAGCATCTATTTCTTCTAATAGCTTTACTGCTTCTGGACTCTGTGCTTCCAAGTATTTAGCCCTCGCTTCCTAATTATTGATTCGTGGACTTGTTTATACAGAGTTATGGTTGCTTTGAGAGTTTGATAAGAAATAATGCTGGGGGATATTAAAATAGTTTGTATTCCCCGTTACTGTTTTTTCACTATTATTCTCACATCAGCTACTTTAGCACCTTGTCCCTCGGGAAATACCATTATTGGGTTAAGGTCTAATTCGGATATCTCTGGGTTTTCTTCCATGATCTTTGATACCCCTAGAATAATCTTAACTATTGCTTTCTTGTCTCTCGGCTTTATATGGCGGTATCCGTCTAGTATTTTCTTTGCCTTTATTTCTGATAACATTTCCTCGGCGTCACGTTCTGTTAACGGAACTACTCGGAAGGATACATCCTTTAATACCTCTACGAAGACACCGCCTAAGCCAAACATTACTACGGGGCCGAAGATGGGGTCTCTTGTTGAACCTACTATTACTTCTACATCTTCCGGAACCATTTCCTGTACTAGTACGCCAGCTATTCTAGCGTTTGGTGCATGTTTCTTAACGTTTTCTAATATCTTGTTGAATGCGTTCTTTACTTCTTCTGCTGACTTTAGGTTAAGTATTACTCCTCCCACATCACTCTTGTGTACTATGTCTGGAGATACTATTTTCAATACTACTGGGTAGCCGATTTTTTCTGCTAGCTCTACTGCTTCTTCCGCTGTAGTTGCGAGGCCATAGCCTGGTACTGGTATACTGTATTCTTCGAGAACCTTGTATGCCTCGTGTTCTAGGAGCTTTGATCTATTTTCGCTTAATGCTTTAGATATTATTTCTTTTACCTTAGACAAAACACGTACACCTCGCTATGTATTCCAAAGTTTTAATCCAAGCGTCTTAGTAGAATACTACTATTTGAGCCTAACTCCTAAAAACGTAATCAATAAATACTATCATAGTCTTCCCGAAGGTTCTTCGGTTAAGAAGTCTTCGCCACCACTAAATATACGTTGGAGAGCTGCATAGACTTCGCTTAAGCCAGTCCCTGTTAGACTTGATACTGGTATGGGTATCCACGATAAACCTAGGTTCTCAAGCAAGTCTACAATGTTCTGCGCCAACATCGATAATTGCATGTCCCTGCGAGTTTCCTCGGATAATGCTTCAGAGAAAATGAGTGGGTCTTCAGACCATGATAATAGTTTTTCTACGTGTTTTCTTGAGACCATATCCGTCTTTGAGAGTACTGGTATTAATGGTTTCTTTAATCTCACGAAAACTGATGCGAGAAGCATAAGCATTGAAGCATATATTGATGGCGAGGTCACATATGTTGCGTCTAGTAGGAATAGAGAAGCTACCTTATCCCCGCCAACTAGCTGATCTAGTACTAATGGACCAGAGGTGCGGAATGCAAATAGTTCTAGCTGGCCCGGCGAGTCTATTATAACGTAATTCGGTCTGACAGAGTCTAGCTCCTCTTTTATCTTATCAATGTGGTTTACAAGCATGTCTACTGATACTATTAGTGCACCATTTGGGCCTAGATTGTATTCTTTCATTACCTTTTTAGCATCAACGTATTCTCTAACATCAATATCTGGCGAGTAGGGGAGCCATTCAGCTGCTGGATCCATATTCAATCGCAGAACACTTAATTGTTGATCCTCCAACCATTCGCTTAGCGCTGATGTTAGGTATGATTTACCTGATCCCGCTGGTCCAACCATTACTATGTAATAGGGCATCTGGATCAGCCACTAGGGTTTATATCATTGAATACCAGTATAGGGAACTCTTCTTTCCTCTAAATTCTCCTTTAATATTTACTTTGTAGCCGCATTTAGGACATCTACCGTCTTTCGTTATATTGTATTCGAGTATGTAGAAGCCATACCTCTTTATCAGTAATGCTCCGCATCTTGGACAATAAGTATGTTCCTTGGGGTGGCCTGGAACATTGCCTAGGTAAACGTGTTTTAGTCCCTCTTCCTCAGCGACTCTTGCTAATTCTTCAAGCTTCTCAACAGGTGTTGGGGGTACGTCTATCATTTTATAGTCGGGATGAAATCTTAGGAGATGGAAGGGTGTTTCGGGGCCCAGGTTTTCTACTATCCATCTAGCGAGTTTTTTAACATCTTCTTTTTTATCGCCGTATTTTGGTACAACTAGGTTTGTTATCTCAATCCACCAACCTTTATCCTTCATTGCTTGAAGTGTTTCAAATATTTTTTCGGGGTCGGGTACGAATATGAACTTGCGGTAGAATTCCTTATTGCCTCCTCCCTTAAAGTCTACCGTTGCTGCATCCATATATGGTCCTAGTTCATCAACGGCTTCCGGAGTCATGTAACCATTTGTTACCATGGTATTAAATAATCCATACTTCTTTGCCAGTTTTGCTGTATCATACATGAATTCAAAGAATACTGTTGGCTCATTATAGGTATAGCTTATTCCATCCGAATTTGTCTCCAAGACCCATTTTACGACTTCTTCGGGTGCAGCGGGGTTGCCGTAGACTGAGTCGTATCTTATCTGACTGATGGTCCAGTTTTGGCAGAATTGACAGAAGAAGTTGCATCCAGCTGTTGATATTGAGAGAACGCTTGAACCTGGATAGAAGTGCATTAGGGGTTTCTTCTCTATCGGGTCAACGTTTGCCGCCGTTAGTAATCCGTAGACTAGTGTATATAGCTTGCCCTTATAGTTTGCTCTAACACCACAGACACCATATCTGTTCTCAGCTATAATGCATCTGCGGTGGCAGAGATTACATTTTACACGATTATTTGATAGGGGCTCCCATAGCCTTGCTTCTCTTACTCCATGTTTCCTCTTTACTACTTTTTCTACGGGCTCCATAGTATTCTCTCACCACTAGCGAAAAGTCTAAGAG
>JALUDQ010000036.1 GCA_027043985.1 Desulfurococcales archaeon | reverse complement strand
AGACTCTTCCCTGCAGACCTACAACCTAATGGATACGATATCATTAGAACATGGGATTACTATCTCATCGTGCGAGGATTAATCTTGTTCAATAAGCCACAATTTAAGACAGCATTAATTAATGGAATGATGCGTGGAACCGATGGCAGGATGATGCATAAAAGCTTCGGAAACTATGTGGGCCTTCTCGACGTCTTAGATAAATATGGAGCCGACGCCTTTAGATTATGGGTAGCTGTTGCAGTTAAGCCTGGAAGCGACTTAAGGTTTAACTGGGAGGGACTAGAATACGCTAGGAGATTTCTAATAAAATTATGGAATATTGGTAGACTAGCATATCTTTACCTTAAAGACTATGAATTAGAAGAACTTAAACCAACACGTCTTAGAGCTGTTGACCACTGGATCCTCAAAGAGCTATCAAAGACTATTGAACTTGTGACAAGGGCACTAGAAGAATATGATTATCAAGATGCTTCTTCTATACTGATAGATTTCACTTGGCATAAGCTAGCAGACCATTACCTTGAGGCAATAAAGTATAGGATGAATGATGAAGAAGAAAAGAGAAACGTAGCCTACGTACTATATACTATATTATTGAGGATACTAATTATGATTAGCGTATTTACACCGCATATAGCAGAAGAACTATATCATAGAGTTTTGGGAGGAAAACCCTGGAGGAGTATAACAATAGCTCCATGGCCAGAGAAAGAACCCTATGAGGAGGATAAAGCCGAGGCGGGTAACGTTATTATAAACACTATAGCTGCTATCAGAAGAGTTAAACACGATCTTAGGATCCCCTTAAGCGCACAAGTACGTGAGGTGATAATATATTCTAATGATGATGACTTGTTGGAAAAAATAAGGAACGGAATAGACGATATAAAAGGCACATTGAAAATAGCAGAGCTAAGAATCGTTAAAGGAGATGGCGGAAAATATACTGTTAAGGAGAATCCTGCAATAAGATTTGACCTAAATATATGATATAAACATTTTATTATGTATGTTAATAAAATATTAAAATGCTATTATATTTCTTTCCACCAACGTATGAGAGAATAAATAATTGCTATTGCTAGTAATAGATAAGGCATACCTATTATCACATACTTACCTACTATAAGCAATACTATATAGGCTAAAAGCGATAATGTTAACAACACTATGCTTATGATTTTGCTGTAAGATATTTTGCCCTCCCTCTCCTTATATGCTTCCTTTCCCTTAGGTGTTATCTTGTACTTATATGGTAGTCTAAATAATGCTTTTAACGTATAGAATGCTATCCACGGAGATAGAAACGTAACCAAAGCAGATGAACGACCAAGCATTACTATTATGTCTTTAAGCCTACGGTTACGTACCGTATGTGCATGAATGAAACTATAGATGTATATTGATGCTAGTACTGTCGCTATACCTGTTATTATAAAGAACAATAATTTATCTACTAGTGAGAAATAGGCTGCTACAAATAGTATCGGAAGACCTATTATATACCCTACAACAGGAGTATATTGAAGAAGAAAACCTA
>JALUDQ010000035.1 GCA_027043985.1 Desulfurococcales archaeon | reverse complement strand
CTACAATGCGATAATAGCTACTGTCACTTGAACCTCATGCTCGCTAGAGACCATATAACCTACTCGCATGTTAATGTAACGTTACTAGATCCGGGTAATGATGTAAAGGTATTTTACGTCCATGTACCCGACTACAACGTAGAGAAGAGTAATGGGAAGATTAGTGTAACTGGTGTTAGCCCCGAAGACCAGTTACTAGAGATAGAGTTCGCATATAATAGACATGGATCTATAAACATACAAGGATTTATTTCCACAATAAACAATGCTGTAGACGAAACTGTTAGGGCTAATAAAGGCTACCTTCTATCCTATAATATCGTAAAATACTCTGCGTACACTATACTAGGAGTACTAGTAGCCTACCCCGCAATATTGTTAGCAATATATTATTGGAAGGGGCGTGAGAAGAAATACGTCGTCCCCAAATATCTAAGCTATATACCCGACCCCAAGAAGAAGCCATGGCAAGTAAATCTATTATTCAAGGGCGATGCCCTAACAATAGACGCAGACGCTCTCTACGCAACAATACTAGACCTTGAACGGAAAGGATATTTGGAGATAACTGGCGATAGAGAACACGTAATCATAAAGATAAAGAAGAAGCCCGGAGAGGGAGAACTAGATAGGTATGAACAAGACGTATTCGAGTTTATAAGATATTGGAGTAGTAATGGAGTACTAGATATAGAGGAGTTAAAGGAGAGAGTAAAATCGATGCCAGACTCACATAAGAAGTCTATATATGAGTGGATGAAGAGCCTAATACAAACGCCGAGCTGGATGAAGGAACTAGCTAAAAACTATGTGACATCTATTAGGGGATGGTTCGCTATTCTCTCAGCAGTCTTCATTATAGTGGCAATAGTTATCGCAGTAGCTATTAGTGATCCAAGGTATATGCCCTACAATCAGCGATTAGCAGTAATGTTCTTCATGCTGGGTTTACAGAATATTGTTGCAACTATACCGCCATCCCAGTTGTTTGGTAGGTGGAGGAAAGACTATTATAAAGAGAAACTACAATGGGATGCCTTTAAGAACATGTTAAAAGACTTCGCTATGATACAGAAATATGCTCCCCAAGACCTAGTGATATGGAAGGAATGGCTAGTATATGGTACAGCACTAGGAGTTGGAAAGAAGGTAGTTGAAGCAATGGAAAAACTAAAAATACCCATACCAGCAGCTGGCTACTTCGTATACGTATGGCCTAGACACTATTACGCTGTAATGAGGACAGTAAACCCGAAAGCAAGTGGTAGTGGAGTTGGAGGAGGCTTTGGAGCTGGTGGAGGATTTGGTGGCGGTGGTGGAGGAGTAAGATAGTGCTTTTTACTGGCACCTAGTTCATGGATCTTTTTCCAACTCATTGATAACTCCTAATAGTTCTCCGAGAGAATTTAACGTATATTTTGGTCTGGCGTTACCCATCCATGCAAGCCTCATTATCGGTGGCTTGAATTTCCTTAACACAGTTATCACTCCTAGATCTTCTATGCTTGCTATTACCCTTGGCTTATCGTCTACAAATACTATCCTT
>JALUDQ010000034.1 GCA_027043985.1 Desulfurococcales archaeon | reverse complement strand
CTATGGAATACTATGTGGGAGAGTTCTCCTAGTCCCCCGCCAATAACTGTTGTTGAAGCAGCTCTTACTGGTTCACGGAATCTTACTATTAGGGTGTCTTTGCCTACGATCTCCTTATCATACAATTCCTTGAAACCTCTAAGTGTTTCCTCGGGTAAGCTTCTCGTATTCCTTGTAGATGCTTTCAACTAGCTCGTTATAGTTGAAGCCCATTACTGCTGTTGCAGCAATACTTGTTCCTCCTGCTCCCACACCTTCTTTAACGTATCCTTTCTCATAGTATCTAAGGCCCTCGTATGGGGCGTTGGAGAAGTCGTAGTTGTAGGCTATTACTGGTGTCTTCGGGGATATCATTTCTACTAGAGCGTTTATATCGGAGGACTCGTCTTCTATAATCCACCTTGTTGTCCCGACAACCACGTTATCGTTTAATTCTACTCCGTTTTTTACTGCTATTGCTAGTACTGAAGCCATTTGTGTCCCGCCAGCTAGGATTATCTTTAAGTCTCTTCTAACCGCTTCTTCTAGGAAACCAGCTATTGAGATGTGGACGGGATCTCCTAGACGTGATACTGCTTTGAATGGATCACTGGTTGGGAGATCGGGGTTTCGTTCTAAGCCTTTTCTAACTACTTCTTCTTTGAGGCTATGTGGATTGCTGGGACCAGCACTACTTACCTTTCCCCATGCATTGTATCCTAGTGCGACTAGGGTTCCTAGAGTAGTTGTTGTTCCCCCAGGTATGCTTTCCCCTAATACTATTACCTCTGCGACTCCAGCTATCTTTGATGCAAGTATACCTGCTTCCTTGTAGAGTTTTCTAGTGGTCTCATAGTCTAATGCTCTACCACTATCAATTCTCTCGCCGACACAGCGGCTAGGTAGTAGTGTGTGGGGTATTTTTGGTTCAATAAAGGATCCCGTATCTACTACCATGAAGGGCATACCAGTTTTCTCTAATACTGCTCGCGTGATTAGAGCTGGTGTTGGTATGCCTTCAGGTGTAACTGGTATATGCTCGCTGCTAACTGGTTTACCGAGTACAAGGTATTCGACGTCTACTGCTGGAGTATAGAGTGTTAGTTCTGGTGTAGCTCCCGCAATACTGATTCCGGGTATAGTTGATGTCTTAGTAGAACCGATAAAGTATAGGGCGAAGACCCTTCTACCCTTAACGTCTTCAATGAATTTTCTGCCCTTGTCTTCTAGGCGTGCGTATATGAGGGGCTCCAATTGGACACCCTATCCAGTAGTTGTATTGTCTAAATACTTGCTTAAATATAAAAAGCTAGCCCGCTTCTTGGAGAATACTAGAGGGGTTTCAGGGCTTTGAGTAAGAACATATCCCGTATAATCGAGGCAATAGATGGTAGAGGGTATAAGCAGTATAAGAGGCTTGTAGGCGCTATAGAAGAAGTTGATGGAGTTGTCGTCCGTGTTGTTAGGGTTCAAGGCGACCCCTTTGCTCCTCCAAGTACCGTTAGATTAGAGGCTCATTACTCTTTCCCGGAGTGGAGTACTCGTTACCCAATAGCATTGGCTGACTG
>JALUDQ010000033.1 GCA_027043985.1 Desulfurococcales archaeon | reverse complement strand
AGATATTTCTATTTGTCATTTGTTATGGGTGAGTTTATTTTCCCTGGGACTAGTATGTTATGATAGCTTTTGGCTGGGCTTGGAGCGTGTATGTGTCTTGATGATTGCTCATATAACTGATACTCACCTGGGTTATCGTCAATATAATCTTGAAGAACGCGAAGAAGATATCTATCGGTTATTCAACGAAGCAGTTGACAAGATCCTAAGCGAAAAACCTGATCTAGTGATCCATACGGGTGATTTATTTGATCAGTCTAGGCCTCCTGTTAGAGCCTTACTGGTAGCGTATAATGGTTTCAAGAAGCTAGTTGATAAGGGGATTAGGGTCTATGGTATCTTGGGGGACCATGATTCTCCGAAGCGTAGGAGTACTCCTCCCCATAGGCTATTAGAAGAGCTTGGTGTTATACGTGTTATAGGCTTTAACCCGTTTCAAGAGAAACCCTATGTTGAACTAGAAGTAGAGGGTAAGAAGATACTGGTTGCTGGTATACGTAGTCTTCCGAAAAAGTATTCAGCCAACCTGGTAGGCATATTGGCTCGCCTAGGGGGATTAGCTGAAGGCTATGATAGGAGTATATTGATGCTTCACCAGGGTATAAAGGAGCACTTCCCCTATAGTTATGAGTTAGAGTTGAAGGATCTTTCAGGAGGGTTCAACTACTATGCTCTAGGACACATTCATGTTAGGACATGGTTTAGGTATAAGACTGGTATAGTAGGCTATGCTGGAAGCATTGATATTATAAGAATAGATGAATGGGAAGACTATAAGAAGAATGGAAAAGGATTCTATCTCGTAGACCTATCCGCGGATACACCAGTAATCCATAAAGTAGACCTTGAGGGAATAAGAAAACACGTTATCATGGAAGTAGACTATAAGCTACTCGAAGAAGAATTAAGAAAAATCTCCCAACGAGTGAGTACAGAGAAGCTAAAACCCATACTACACTTAACGGTTAAGGGGAGACGCATAAACAAAGCCAATGTCCACCGTCTCCTTCTAAGACTACTCCAAAACAAGGTTCTATCCTGGAGACTCCGGTTCGAAGAAGAAGGAGCACCCCCACCACCCAGTATTGTGAAGGGTTTAGAGAAAATCGATATCAAGGAGCTATTAAAGCGCAGCCTGGGAGATGAAGAGGAGGCAGAACTAGCCTACCGGCTACTTGAGCTACTAGGTGAAGGAGATACTCGTGCAGCCTTAGAGTTGACGAAAAAGTACTATGAGGAGAAGTGGTGATAATAATTGATTATCCGTAGAGTAGAACTAGAAAACTTCATCAGCCACAAGCAGAGTCGAGTTGACTTTGATACAGGTATAACTGTTATCGTTGGACCTAATGGCGCTGGTAAAACAAGCATCATCGACGCGATAACCTATGGCTTATTTAAAGAACATACGCGTGGAAGAAAGATTGTTAACCTCATAAACCGTGAGCGAAGCAGAGCTAGAGTTAGAGTATGGTTTATTGTAAATGGAGTAGAATACATGGTTGAAAGAACCATTACTAGAACAAGTAGTGATTCAGCTCAAACAGAAACATACTTGAAAAAGAAG
>JALUDQ010000032.1 GCA_027043985.1 Desulfurococcales archaeon | reverse complement strand
ACCACCACCCACGGAAACGGTTATATTGTTCCCACTATGCACGGAGGATATTATAACGGATCCGGGTGCAAATAACCCTCCGGATAACTACGGCGACGTGCTTCTATGGTTTTTAGTTCAACGGCTTCTATAATAATGTTTTGGTTGATGAGTTATAGTGTTTAGAGGGCTTAGTTTACCGCTAATAGTGGTAGGGTTGAAATAAGTGGAGGTAGAGGATAAGGAGATAATACCTTTGATGGTAAACGCATTGTATTTGATTTAAAAGAATACTGTGGATCCGAGACTAGGTGGCTCTAAAAATCATGGAGAAAGCCCTTATAGGTTTCAATAACTATACATGACATGGTGTGATAGAGGGTTGCCGAAAATATATACGAGAAGTGGAGATAAAGGATACACGACTCTCCCCTTATTCAAGACAAGAGTACCCAAGGATCATCTAGCACTAGAGGTAATGGGGACTCTAGATGAATTGAACTCTTACATAGGTCTCGCGCGTAGCCTCCTACCCAGGGATAGGGAGGAGCTAGCTAGAATAGACGATGACTTAAGAGAGATACAGTCAAAGCTCTTCAGGGTAGGGTCAATGATAATAGGTTTTGCTGATAGAGCGAGAATAACGAGGGAGGACGTGGAATGGCTTGAGAAAAGAATAGACGAGATAAGCGGGGAAGTAAAATTATTTGTATTCGTACTGCCAACTGGTCATAGGGCTGCATCAGCTCTCCATGTTGCTCGAACTATTTGTAGGAGGCTAGAGCGTAGAATAGTCTCTCTCACACGCCTTTTCCCCGGAGTAATAGATGAGGTAGTATTAGAGTACATTAATAGGCTAAGCGACTACTTATACGCGGTAGCACTCTACGTAAACCATGTTCTAGGAGTAGGAGAGGAGGAGCTCAAATGGTGAAAATAGTTGTAACAAACGATGACGGAATCTATAGTCCCGGACTCCACCTCCTCTACGATGCGGTGAAGGATTTAGGAGAAGCATACATAGTAGCTCCAACGGAACCCAAATCAGCAGTAGGACTGGGCTTAACCCTCCATAAACCAATAAGAGTAGAGAAGATAATAGTTGATGGAATAGAAGCATACGGTATAAATGGGACGCCAAGCGATGCAGTACACGTGGCTAGAGAAGTAGTTGTAAAAAACGTAGACCTACTAGTCTCTGGGGTAAACATAGGAGACAATACTAGTATGCAGAACATACTTGCATCGGGCACGGTTGGAGCGGCAGCTGAAGCAGCACTAATGGGTATACCAGCTATAGCCTTCTCAGCAGACGTTAGAGACGCCGAGGAATTTCATAGAGAAGGTTATAGGAGGCTTCTAGTAAAGGCAATAAAGACTATCGTATCAATAATAATAGAGAAGGGCTTCCCCAAAGACATAGACGTGATAAGCGTTAACTTCCCCCGAGAATACCATGGCATAGTAAGAGTGGTACCAGCCGCGAGACTCCGATGGAATGAGAGATTAGAGGAGAGAATAGATCCACGTGGAAAACCCTACTACTGGCTCTACGGTGAACCAGTAAACCCTGAACCCAATACAGACGT
>JALUDQ010000031.1 GCA_027043985.1 Desulfurococcales archaeon | reverse complement strand
CCAGAGGGATATCTCTCAAAAATAATTGGATTATCAGATAAGGTGAAAGTAGACTATGTCAAAGAGAAGTTCAGAGAACATAGCAGGCTAATAGAACTAATAGTAGAGTACTTTGAAGGAAAGGAATACGAGAAAGCAACAATATTTGAATGGTTAGCGGAGAAATAGAGTAAGATTAAACGCGGTAAGATAATGCTAGGAAATAAGCTGCATATTTCATGGATTAAGTCTTGGATTATATCTCTATTGTTTAACTAGTTTTTCAAGTATATATGGCTCTATGTTGAGAACCCTGGATTTCCTATAATGGTTTTTAGCAAGTTTTAACGCATTTTCTCTACCTATCAGCTCTGTTAGCATGATTGTTGGAGAGCCGGTTGAGTCGGCTATCATTATTGGTGGTTTTGTTTTCACTGGTTTGCCAATAATTGCTACTGGTTTATCGTTTACCCTATAGTAGTGTGGGCTTTCTTTTAGGAAAGGATACTTTTCTAATACTCTACCCCAGCCATCAGCGTTAGTGTCTACTATGTCCTCGACTACTATGTAGCCGACAATGTATATTCCAGTTAATCCCCTCCTACGTGCCTCCGTGAAGGCTCTACGTATTTTTGCTAGTCTTCTACGTTTCTCCCAGAACCCTCTAGGATATCTCGCTAGCCCCGCTATGAATACCAGGTAGTCTCCTCTATCAAGTCTTTTTCCATGTCTCCTAGGTATCCTACCCCTAGGGGCATAATAGCCAGTATAGAATCCCTTATCCAGTCTAGGATCATGGTGGACTATGGGGTTTTCTCCAAATTCTACTGGATAATATTGGGAGAGTTCTCTACCAGTACATTCATCTACTATGTTTCCAGCAAGTATGTGGCTGGGTATAGTCTTGTATTTTCTCTTATCATCTGGTATTGGAAGTAGAGTTGCACAGTCGTCCTCATGTAGGGGAGAATAATATCCTCCATTACTTGTTTCAACAAATACTCTTAGTAATAAGGTTCTAGTCATTTCTATTCATCTATTCACATATATAGTCAGAGCGATAGTAGTCTCAGTCTACCCTAGAGTAGCCTACTCTAGAGTATAATAGTATGCCCGTGTTATACCTCAATTCAAATACACGCTATTATAATAATTTTAACAACAGAGTTGCTGCAAAGAACAATAGTATTCCAGCTAGGGTTAGAAGTAGTATCCTCGTCCCCCTTGGCCCCAGGACTCTTGATCCATGGTGAGCTGCATAAGCTGTCGCTCCAAGCCACGTATAGTCCAGCCATACGTGTAGTACATACATGTATAGCACTCCTAATGGGAAGCCTATAGTTAACGCGCCCTCTATTAACGGTAATCCTACACTAGCCCACCAGAGTAGAAAATAAGCATTCAAACCAGTTAACACTGCACCCACTATTATTGGGCTTGTATGAACTAACCTGGTATTACTACTATTATCGTTGAAGTCCCTAGTACTAAGTGCATCCCGTATCAACAAGTATGCGAAAAACCCCATAAAGCCTACAACGAATAACGTAAACCCTATCCTAACGTATCCCTGGCTCAGCCACACACTAATGGTATCGTAGAACAA
>JALUDQ010000030.1 GCA_027043985.1 Desulfurococcales archaeon | reverse complement strand
TTTCCATGTGCGGCCCCGGACCAGTAATGACATTATTATACCTTGCAAAAATCTACGGAGTTAAAAAGGCTGAACTACTCAAATATGCTACTTCTGGAGACGTAACTGGAGATAAGAGACTCGTTGTGGGCTATGCTTCAATAAGGGTCCCTTCAAAGTGAATAAACTAGCTGAATACATTCTACATTACCCAATACCCATGTTCGGTGTGCCACTAAGAGGGAGAAATAACCCCATATACTCGGCTATAACAGTTAAGCAAACTAAAGTATTTGTCACCGATAAAAAAGAAGAATGTAGTAGTATACCTCAAGTAAGTAAGCTAATCGATATATTAGAGGAAGAACTTGGAGAGAACCTTAATATTAAGATATGCATTCATAATCCAGATTACTCTCTTCCATATATATCGCATTACTCTATTTCTACAGCAGCATTATCTCTCCTATTATCTGAGCTTTTTGAACTAGATATAATAGACGTAACAGAGTCATTAATGGGTATTGAGGTAGAACTTTTCGATCACGTGCTAATACGAGTTATTCAAGCTCTACGTTTATCAATTGTTAACAATAGCCCACTACTATACAGATATGGTGAAAAACCCGTAATAGTGAAGGAGCCAGTACCTTGCTGTATGTCATTTAGAAAAATCAGTGTTGGTAATGAGAAGAATTACACCAAGCAACTCGTTTATAGTATAGGAGATTATGATAGCGAAATAGGTGATCTCGTAACAAAAATAGCCGGTTTAACAGTAATAAAAGCCTACAATACTATCCATGATGCAAATCGAGATCTAATGCTAATTAACACTTATTGTAGGATTGAAAACATGTTATGGTATCTAGAATACAGTTTCTTGCCTCCTCCGAAGGGCTTACAAGAAGTATGTAACAAGTGGATACCCAATATAGGTTCACCAGTACCAGTTTCTATCACGCTTAATCGCGATGAGTGTAAAGGAGGTGTAGAAGTATTATGTTAACAGTGCTAAAGATAGGAGGCAGTATTATAACAGACAAGTCAAGACCATATAGTATTAGGAAGAACGTCATTAAGAGAATAGCTAGAGAGGTAAAACCATACATAGAGACAGGTAATAAACTAGTAATAATACATGGGGGAGGCAGCTATGGTCACTACATAGTAAATCTTCACAAAAAACTAGGTAAAGAGGAAGACGCCGAATATTATAGTAAAGTGACAATCGCTATGAATGAGCTATCTATTAGAGTAGCAGAATTATTTAGGATAGAACATCTCCCCGTAACTGTAATAGCATCTCACACCTTATTTGAACTAGATGATAACGGAAACATAATAGCCCACGACTTATCAATTATACAGAGGCATTTAGATAAAGGCATTATTCCAATGCTATATGGTGACCTAGTTTTAGGGGAGAGGGGGTTTCCAGTACTCTCTGGCGACGATATAGGCTGGTATCTTGCTTGTAAGTTAAATGCTAATAGACTCTTGTTTGCTACCTCCGTTGACGGTATATACGCTGGCCCCATAGGCCAGAGCCCTATCATAGACGTAATAGATTTCAGAGAAAATGGAACAATAAACGCATTTTTCAATAACACACCAGGCTTACCCGTACATGGGTACGATGTCACTGGTGGAATATGGAATAAGATAAGATCGGCAAGGAAATATGGGTGTAAGAACTTAGACGTCTTAATATTTAATGGATTAGTAGAAGACAATATAAGGAAAGCCCTACTAGGAGAGAGAATAGTAGGTACAAGGGTGCTATTGTAGTTGTCTGAGCAAACAAGGACGAGAAAATTAGAACACATAGAAATAGTCTTAAAAAAAGAAGTAGAACCACAGCGTACGACTCTTCTAGAACAAGTATATCTCGAACACAATTCATCCCCCGACCTCAGTATTGACGATATAGACCTATCATCAATGTTTCTAGGAAAACGTATAGCAGCGCCAGTTATGATTGCCGGAATGACTGGCGGTCACCCAGATACCACTAAGATAAATGGAGCACTGGCTGAGATTGCAGAGGAATTAAATATAGCTATGGGTGTGGGAAGTCAGCGAGCCGCCTTAGAAGATCAAGGTCTAGAGTATACCTTCAGTATTGTACGCGAAAAGGCTCCTTCAATACCAGTTGTCGCGAATATTGGTGGTGCACAACTAGTTAAGGGGTATGGTATAAAGAAGGTTAGGAGAGCTATATCTATGATTAAAGCTGATGCCATTGCAGT
The DNA here is from genome assembly GCA_027043985.1 of Desulfurococcales archaeon. Lineage (GTDB taxonomy): Archaea > Thermoproteota > Thermoprotei_A > Sulfolobales > WANQ01 > JALWGO01. The sequence continues at coordinate 3,970 of JALUDQ010000030.1, read as the reverse complement.
TCACTTAAACCCAGCTCAAGAAGTATTCCAGCCTGAAGGAGACAAAAACTTCAAGGGACTAGTAAAAATAGTTGAAGAACTAGTTGATAACTTAGAAGTACCAATTATAATAAAAGAAACAGGCGCCGGGTTATCCGGCAGTATTGCTAGAATGTTCGCTGAAGTCGGAGTAGAATACTTTGATGTATCAGGTTTAGGTGGAACAAGCTGGGTTATGGTCGAAAAATACCGTTCTAAAGATGCTACCCTAAGCAATATTGCTAGTCTATACAGTAATTGGGGTATACCTACGGCACTATCAATAATAGACCTTGTATACAATGTTCCATCTGCACATATAATTGCTAGTGGTGGTATAAGGAATGGTCTTGAAGCTGCAAAAGCATTAGCTTTAGGAGCGGAGGTAGTAGCTTTTGCTGCACCAGTTTTAAGAAGATTACTTAATGAAGGCAAAGAGTCTGCTAAGAACTATATCAAAAAGATGATTGAAGAACTAAAAATAGCATTATTCCTAACGGGATCAAATAAGCCGCTAAAGCTATGGTCTCGCAATATGTATTTCGGTGAGGAGATAATTAATTGGATGTATTCTAAAGGAATAGATATTAATGAGTACAACGATATAAGAAAAATGAGATTATCTTTGATAAATAAGTTTTAAACTCTGGGGTATTCAACCCTAGGAGAGTCCGAGTAATGCGGTAAGAGGCAAGAGCCATGGAAAGCAAGAACTTGAAGATAATGGCATATAGTAGAAAAATAATTGATAAACTTAATGCGGAATTGTTATCCTATGTTAAAGGAGAACCAGTTGATCTCTACGAAGCATCAGCTCATCTATTGAAAGCTGGGGGTAAAAGGCTAAGACCAATACTATTACTTGCAGTAGCAAAAGGCTACGGGCTAGAAGAAGATAAAGCACTACCCGCAGCCGTAGCTATAGAGTTACTACATAACTTCACCCTTGTTCACGACGACATAATGGATAGAGACGCATTTAGGAGAAACGTACCAACAGTCCATAGCATATGGGGTGAGGCATTAGCTATTCTTGCTGGCGACCTATTATTTTCAAAGTCTTTTGAAGCAATACTAGATCTTGAGAAAAAAGGTATACGTCACGACCTAGTAGTTAGGGCTACACGAAAACTCGCATGGGCATCTGTAACAGTCGCGGAGGGCCAGGCATTAGACATGGATTTTGAGAAACGAGATGACGTAAGCGAGGAAGACTATATGTTGATGATTGAAAAGAAGACAGCAGCTCTCTTCCAGGCTGCTGCCGAGATAGGCGCGATAATAGCTGGTGCTTCCGAGGAACAAATAAAGCATATAGGCGAGTATGCCCGACTCGCAGGTAAAGCATTCCAAATAAGAGACGATATCCTGGGTTTAAAAGCCGATGAAAAGAAACTAGGAAAACCAGTTTTAAGTGATATAAGAGAGGGTAAGCGGACAATCCTTGTAATATATGCTTTAAGCAAACTAGATGCCAATAAGAGAAGAGTCTTGTTATCCATACTAGGTGATCGTACAGCTCCCATAGAGAAGTTGCGTTATGCGGCAAGACTAATAGAAGATAGTGGTGCCGTCCAGTATGCATGGATAAAGGCTAGGAAACTAATAGACGAAGCACTGAAACATCTTGAGAAATCGGGCGTCAACGACGAAGTATATGAAATGCTAAGCGAGTTAGCCGAATACATAGTCTCTAGGGAGAAGTAGTGAAGGAAGACTATGTATTCCCCGAAATTTACGTTGAAGACGGAGAATTAGAATCAAATAAATACCTCTTATTAAAAGACACTGGCGAAAAAGTAGAGTTCTCAGATAAATGTAATATAGAAAACCGTGAAGTAGTTTGTTTTGCAAAAGTACCTTACGACAATGCTCTCGAACTAATCGTAGATGTATACAATAATAGGATAAAAAGATCGTTTATAACGAAAACAAGAGATGGCAGGCTCCTACTTGTTAGGTCTAGTGTTGTGCCTAAGATAATTGATATTCAAGGATGGATTGTGAGAATCTTAGTACAAGAAGGAGACATTGTTAAGAAATGGCAACGCATAGCATATGTTTTAACTAGAAAATATGAGACAAGAACTATTAAGTCCCCCTGGGAGGGTATAGTAACGTATATAGGCTATGTTTTTGGAGAAAAACCCGAGCATTACGTAATAGTGATGGTAGATAAAGATGACATCAAATACATTGGGAGAACCAAATGAAGCAGAGATAAGAGAACTTGCACTAAAATACGCGCTCCTAAACGCGGTGAAACATGAGGGTAAAGCCCAGTTAGGACCCGTAATAAGCAAGATTATAGGAGAGAAACCGGAGTATAGAAAAATAGCGAAAAAGATAGCAAAGATAGTATCTGAGATCATAGAAGAAGTAAATAAGAAGCCCCTTGACGAACAACGTAGAATACTAGAAGAGAAATGGCCGGAACTCTTAACTGAAAGGAAGAAAGTTGAGAGAAAAGCAGAGCTTCCTCCACTTCCTAATGTTGAGAAATATAAGGTTATTAAAACAAGATTTGCTCCCAACCCGGACTTCGTATTGCATCTCGGTAATGCGAGACCAGCATTACTAAGCTATGAATATGCAGTGAAATACAAGGGTAAGATGATCTTAAGATTCGAGGATACTGATCCAAGAATAAAGAGACCTCTAGCAGAAGCATATAAAATCATTAAGGAAGACCTAAAATGGCTTGGTATAAAATGGGATGAAGAATATATTCAGTCATTAAGGCTCAACATATACTATGACATTGCTAGAAAGCTAATAGAAAAAGGCGGAGCATACGTAGATCTATGCAAATCAGAGGAATTCCGAAAATACCGCAATAGTGGAAAACCGTGTCCTCATAGAGACAAACCTGTTGAGGATCAATTAGAGCTTTGGGATAAAATGCTTGAAGGATACTTTGGGGAAGGCGAGGCAGTTCTCCGCGTAAAGACTCCTCTAGATTATCCCGACCCGTCGGTTAGGGAGTGGGTTGCTTTCAGAATAATAGATACGTCCAAAACACCACATCCTCTAGTGGGCGACAAGTATATTGTATGGCCTACATACAATTTTGCAGCTGCTGTAGACGATCATTTAATGGGTGTAACACATATTCTTAGAGCTAAAGAGCATAAAACAAATACTATAAAACAACAATTCCTATACAAGCATATGGGATGGGATTATCCCGAAGCAATACATTTCGGTAGATTAAAACTTGAAGGCTTCATGCTAAGTAAGTCTAGGATGCGTGAGTTAATGGAGAAGGAGGACTACGAAGGCTATGATGATCCTAGATTTGGTACATTAAGTGCACTGAGAAAGAGGGGCATAACGTCAGAAGCTATTAGAAATATAATAATGGAGGTTGGTGTAAAACATACTGATGCCGTAATAAGCTACGAGAACCTTTCAGCAGTTAACCGTAAAATAGTAGACCCTATCGCAATACGTCTTATGTTTACTCCGGATCCCGTCAAACTAATAATAGAGAACGTACCCAATAGAATAGAAGTAGAAATTCCACTCCATCCTTCCAACACTAGTCTCGGTAAGAGAAAAATAGTATTAGAAGGAGACCCGCTAGAAGTATATATTTCATCAAATGATGTAGAATTGATTAGAAAACATGGTGGATTTAGGTTAATGGATCTAGGAAACCTTGAGTTAAAAGATATCGATGAGATAAACAAAACAATTGTAGCAGTGTATAAGGGTAATGTACTAGAGGAGGCTAGGCGCAAAAAACTACCGATAATACAATGGGTCCCCCTCGATGATAATGTCGAACTAGTGCTAAAGAAACCCTTAGGAGATAAACTATTACATATAACTGGGAGAGCCGAGCCTTATACGAGAACTGTTAAAGAGAATACTATAGTACAATTCTTGAGAGTAGGATTTGCTAGAATACATAGTATAGGCGAGAAAATAATAGCCTACTATGCTCACG
>JALUDQ010000029.1 GCA_027043985.1 Desulfurococcales archaeon | reverse complement strand
AACATCAGTTATATCTAGGGATAAAGTGATATTGAGCTGTTCTAAGCGGCTTCCCAGTTTATTAAAAATATATTCTCTTATGTATGATTCCATTAGGCTTGCTATTTCTTCCAGCTTGTTTATGGTTATAGTATCTAGGTTTAACCCTAGCTCTACTACCTTAGGCATTTTTAACCAGCTTGACCTCGAAGAGTTTTCTCATACGCTTGATATGTTTTCGCGAGCATTTCCTTTAGCTTAGCTTGTACTTCTTCTAACTGTCTTCTTACTTCCTTCTCTTGCTTTTCTAATGCTTTAAGCCGTAATTCTAAGAGCTCCTTCTTTTCTTCTAGTTCTTTTTTAACGTCTTCCTTACTGGTCTTGATAAGGATATGTCCTACAGCTTTGTATAATTCCTCGTTCTCACTTACTTTTTCCAGTACAGTTAATATCCTATTTATTTCTCTTAACTCGGTTTCCACGGTTGCTTTCTCCGTTAGGATTTGTGTGAGAGCGTTCTGTAATTGTTGGTACTTAGTTACATATGTTTGTGCTTCTGGGGGAAGTCTCTCAGCCATCATGTATTCCTCCTAACTATGTCTATCGTGTTAGATAGCGCGTGGACTAAATATAAGTATCCGTTTAATATTGCTCTAAGAGAACTAATATCTCGTGCATAGATATTTAGTACTACACAGTTATCGTTTAAGTCTAAGTAAACTTCTCCTCTCTCCTTAGAAGGCTTGCTCTCTACTTCGGGTATAAGTGAATTATAAATTGTCTTTGCTATTGCTTTGTCATCTACACATATGTTAAGGTATGCTCTTATTTGCTTCATAGTCTATTACTCTCGTAATCTTTATTAGTGGTCCTCCAAGTCGTCTTGTTGAAGGATTTATAAAGAATAGCTTTATTATTTTTTCTCTATTATCCCACTTGGGAATAGCTAAAACATCTATTTCGCCAGCTGCTTCCTCAATAGTTCCTAAATGCATTTTCACATTGAATGCTTTCACGAATACGTCGATAAACTCCTCCTCTAATCTATGAGATGCCTGGCCTGCATATATAGCGAGAACTCTAGGATTGTATATTCTAACTGCTTCAACAGTTTCTCTTGAGAGCCTAACTCCTCGTATATGAAATGATGCTAGAGGTTTTAGTTTCTCGTTATCGTAATCTATCCCGTACACGTCAATACCAGCTGGATTACCCTTATATTCTCTTAGGATTATTAGCCTAGAAGCCTTTAACTCTATTGCATCATATAATAGGTCTTCTATCTTCTTTTTACCCCTATTAATCTTTTTAGCATCGGGTAGAATTGATGCGAGGTCTTTTAAGAAACTTCTAAGTCTACGCGAGGGCTTGTGAGATGTTGTTATGAGGTATACCATTACTGCTATCCTTGTGTGAAGAACCTTACTCTTCTGTCTTTATTAGCTGCGGGAAGTACTTGTTTAAACCAGTTCTGGGCACATATGCTCCGCCAGCCCAGGTAGCACCACATTTCTTACACATCCATAGACCAACGCTAAGCCTTACTACCTTACCCTTGGTTTGACAGAAGGGGCAAATGTGATCTGCGTATCTTCTCTCAAGTATTTCCTTTACTTTCTTTCTGAGAGTAGATCCATAACGTGCTCC
>JALUDQ010000028.1 GCA_027043985.1 Desulfurococcales archaeon | reverse complement strand
GTACTAGATGATGAGGGCTGGATAAGTATTGACGAGCTTGTTAAGGGTATTCGGGAGAAGTGGAGGAGGAAAAACCTTTACAAATGGGTTACGAGAGAACATGTTATTGCCGTAGCTCTTCTAGACCTCAAGGGAAGATTTGAAGTAAGAGACAATAAGATTAGAGCTAGGTATGGTCATAGTATTAAAGTAACAGTAAAGTACAGCCCAGATAATAGTATCCATAAACTCTACCACGGCACACGTAGAGACAACGTTGAGAAAATACTTGTGGAAGGCATAAGGCCTATGAAGAGACAGTGGGTTCATCTATCATTAAACATTCCAGACGCATGTGATACAGGAAGAAGACATGGCGGGATACCAGTAGCATTAGAGGTGAACGCTGACTGCTTGAGGAGAAAGAACCTACAAGTATATAGGGCTAGTAAGAGCGTCTATGTTGTAGAATACGTTCCACCGGAATGCATAGAATCTATAATAGAGTGTACACGATAAGATTATACAGGGATGATGTAGCCGACATAGGCTTAGAAGAGAGAAATGCTGATGGGTCGATTGTCTGACCCTTACCTAAATAAACAATCTATTAGCATAAGACTATCATATTCCAAACGAGAAATTGGTCTTAATAGAATGCTAGGATAGAGAAATACTTGTTTTTAGATAGCGTAGAGTTTTTCTCTAGCTTCATCTGGCAATTCTTCTTCTTTTAAGACCTTAAAAGTTGGCGGTGGATTCTTCGTCTTAAAGGGTAATGGAATATATTTTTCGGGGTCTTCATCGCTTCTACTCTTAAGTACACGTACCTTTACATATACTCCATCGTTTCTACGAACATATACGTATTTACCGTGTTTTCCTCCCATACCTGCATCCTCTCGCCCGCTAACTTTGAGGCCAGGGCTTATTAACTATTAGGGTGGAGGAAATACAAACGCTTCTAGCCTGGCTGTGAGTGTAGAGCATGGAGGAAGGAGGAGAGTGAAGGTAAAGAGTGTTTACCTTATTGGGAGCTGTGCACGTGGCGAGAGTTTTCGAATATCCCCTCTTGACTACTTGTTGTTTATTGATATCGTCCCCCCGGGTTATGTTTACCTCGTAGCAGCTCCCCATGCCAAGGCTATAGTGTTGCCAAACCCTAATCTTACATGTAGTAAATTATTGAATCCCGTGACTGGAAGAGCTTCAGCTATATACACTAGTAGGATTGCTACTGAACCTAAAATTAGGATTTACGGTGATGAAATAGAATTAAGAGAAGATAGAAACTACGATAATATCGACTTAAAACATTATCTACTGTATCTATGGATTATGTATAAGACTAGCAAGAGGAAACACTTGGAAAGACTACCCTGCAAGATACTATATGAAGTACTATGGCTTGAAAACTTCTTAGAAGACAGAGAGATGTCACGTTTTTCTTGGGGAATCTTAGCGAGAAGGCATCAAGACGATGAACTAGCACAGTATTGTCTAGAAGTACTCTTAGATAGACACTTGATCCGGGATAGAATGTACCACTACATACTTGATTATAGTTTAGGAAAACTTGACGTTATTAGTAGGAATAGACTTGGAGAATCATTAAACGATATTATATGGGATATAGAATTCTTTAGG
>JALUDQ010000027.1 GCA_027043985.1 Desulfurococcales archaeon | reverse complement strand
ATCCCTATGTACATCTCCATAACCCTGGCTCGGGTGTTGGGGGAGCTTGTCTTCCCGTCTACCCATACTTTCTACTCGATAAGGCCGAGAAAAATAACGTGGAATTAAGACTAGTAGCTACAGCGAGGCGTGTAAATAGTTTACAGCCTAAGAGGATTATAGAACTAGTTGAAGAAGCATCAAGCAAGCTCGGCTTACCTAAGCCTAGAATCCTAGTGCTTGGTGTAGCTTATCGTGGCGGTATTTGGGATACTAGGAATTCTCCAAGTCTTGAAATCATAAGGCTCCTAGAAGAAAAGGGATTCGAGGTTAGAGTAAGCGATCCATATTATGAGGGCACAGTACTAGGCATTAGAGTGATAGGAGACTATGAGAGTGTTATTAGAGGAGTAGACATAATAATTGTTGCGACGTGTCATCCACAATATAGGTCTCTATCAACCAGGAGACTATTAGATGCTTCAGGTAAGGATAAGATTATAGTGATAGACTCTTGTAATATTATCCGATTGGAGCCTACTCGTGGAAAAGTATTGTATACTAGTGTTGGGAGCCCATGGACTAGTATTTAGACTTTTTAACATGTTCAACACATATTCTAGTGAGGAGTAATCTACGTGGAAATAAGACAACCAAATATAATTAAAACATTGAAGCCGCATCCATTAGCCTTTACCCACCTATACGTACTATGGATATACATTATTGTTCTAAGCGTTGTATTTTACTTGTACCATGATACCATTGAATCCTATGCTGCTACAATACCGTTTCTAGGCACATTGATTAAGGGTTATGCTACTTTAACCTTATGGGCTATACTAATAGTCGTACCAATGCTCATAGTATCGGTTTTAAAAATTGTGTGGAAGTATTTTATACTAGGCGTAGTTATAGGCATAGTCCTACCCATAATACTATGGTATTTCAAACAACCCCTCTACCCAATGCTATATTATACTGGCATAGCTATAGGCGTCATCGGTATCATAGGAGTAGAGCTACATAGGAGAGCACACAGATTTATTATAACGGATAGAGGAATAATTATGGAGTATCATGGATTAAGAACTCTAAGAAGAGAAATTCTATACTCCAATATAACTGATATAGTCTTAGAGAAGGGGATACTCGGAAAAATATTCAATTTTGGAAACATAATACCGATCACAGCTTCTGGACTAGGGTTAGGAGAAGACTCATCTCACATAGCAGTAGGAGCAGCTGTAGGGAAGACGGTGACTGTTGGAGGAGCAGTAATAGGGGGGCGAGGAGTAAATGTTCCGAGAACAAGGAGCTTCTTCATGCTCTACGCAGTACCGAAACCCGAAGAAGTATACAATATAATCATAGAGGCTATGAGGGCTTCAGAAGAAGCCCCCTATCTAAGGAAAATCCTAGACACTCTCAAAAAACAGCAAGGCGGATCTGGTTCACAGCAACCCCCTCCACCACCGCCTCCACCACCAAAATAGCGTATCGGAAAACACCTAGTGGACGACTGGACAGCGAAAATAGTTTTTAGGAGTGGAGTTTTTTACACGTAAATTCTTTAAGGCTCTGAGAACACTGATTATCCTAGAAGAATTTTAGTTGAGGCGTTATTTGTTGAGTTTAGAAGATCTCGTATTATATGC
>JALUDQ010000026.1 GCA_027043985.1 Desulfurococcales archaeon | reverse complement strand
TACTTTAAGTACCTCCTTATCTTTCTAATCCTATTCATCCATTCTTCCTTTCTTGAAAGCCTTGCCGTCTTTACTCCCTTTCTCTTACCGTAACCTCTTCTCCTACCTTTTCTACGTTTTTCGTGTCTTTCCTTCCAGCGTGCTCTACTATTACCCTTCTTAGGTTTAACCGTTATTACACCATCTTTTATCAGCTTCCTTATTTCTTCTTTTGTTACCGCCGCTTCTACGTCATCTAATCGCATTGGATCAATCCATATCCTTGATTCGCCTACACCTAGTATTTCTGCCGCCAATCTTTTCTGCAGGCTTAAGTCCATTACTGTTCACCACCATTCAGTACTCTTATTCCGAGTTCTTGTGCTTTCTTTATTATCTCTAGACGCTTCTTTAATCCTACTGTGTGAGCTATATAAATTGCTTGTTTCCGAGGGTCTATTTTCTCTAACTCTTTTGCATTGTATACTATCACTGGTTCAAAACCGCTTGGATGGAGCCCTCGTACCTCTTTTGGAGCACCATAGCCTATGCTGACGACTGCTGGATAACCTTTCCAGTGTAAGCGCATCTTGTTGTCATTGCCTTTAGGCTTTCGCCATGCATACTGGTTTTTGAATTTTGGAAACTTCCACCAAAGATATCGAAGGAATACTGGTTTCCTACTCTTACGTTCTTTTCTTATTTTTAGTAACTTTTTTTCCTCCGGTGTAAGAGAGGGTTTCATTCTTCTATAACACCCCTTTCATAGATGTATATTCCATCCATGAATACTCTTCTATCAAAGTCTTGGATCTTTGTTGCGTGTTCTATGTTTGCAGCTGTCTGGCCAACCTCCTCTATATCGATTCCTTCAACTATTACGTCATCTCCTTTTACACTTACCTTCACATTGCCATAGATCTTCGCTACTCTAGGCGATCGTTCTCCTAAGAAGTTTTCAATTAATACTTTATCGCCTTGAACTTTTACAGAGATAGGGAAATGTGAGTACACTATCTTTAACTTGTATCTGAACCCTTTCGTTACACCAATAATCATGTTATTTATGTGAGAGGCTATTGCTGGCACTAATGCCTTCTTTCTTCTATTAGCAAAGAATGTTTCAACGATTATCTTATTGTCTTCCTTACGTATTATTACATCTCTCGCATGACTGAAGTCTTTTTCCAACTTGCCCTTGGGGCCCTCAACGATTACCTTTTTTCCTTCAACCGTGACTTGGACTCCTTCAGGGATCTCTACTTCTTTTACTACGTGAACCATTTTTGCCATGTTTAGTACACCTCAGCGAACATTAGTATACATAGGCGAGTAGTACTCCTCCTATACGTTGATGCATTGCCTCTCTATGCGTCATGACTCCCTTTGGTGTAGAGAGGATTAATATTCCTATATCTCTTGAGGGGAGATATTTTCGTAGCCAGTGAGGCATTCTCTCTAAATCCATATATTTGATTGAGAATCTCGGCTTTATTACACCGCACTTGTTTATTCTTCCAAGTAATTGTACTCTAACCTTACCCCATCTACCATCATCTATGTATTCGAATTCGCCTATGTATCCTTCTTGCTGCATTATCCTTAGCACGTTTATTATTAACTTTGAAGCTGGCATTATTATTACTTCTTTTCTACCG
>JALUDQ010000025.1 GCA_027043985.1 Desulfurococcales archaeon | reverse complement strand
GTTTAGTACTGAAGGTGTGAGAATACTTGTAGAAGCGCTTGTAAGTAGTGGTATCGCTATGTGTATAGCGGGTTCAACGAGACCCGCAAGTGGTTCAGAACACTTATTTAGTCATGCTCTTGACATGATAGCTCCAAAACCAGCACTTCACGGAGAACAAGTTGGAGTAGGAACTATAATGATGTCTTATTTACATGGTATGAAATGGTCTCGTATAAAAAGGGTTCTCAAAAGAGTTGGTGCTCCTACTACGGCACACGAACTAGGTATACCTGATAAATATATAATAGAGGCACTACTAATCGCACCGCGAATTCGACCCGAACGCTATACTATTCTTGGGGAAAAAGGGTTAACTAGAGAAGCTGCTATAGAGCTTGCAAAAATAACTGGTGTTATTGAGTAGTTTTATTTTCCTCTTTTTCGGTTTCGGTTTTCTCTTCTGGTGCCTTGTAGAAGCGGTCAATGAATATTATTTCTTTTACATTATCTATATATTTTGGTATTTCGTTCGCTATTATTTTTTTAGCGAGTTGTATGTCTTCGGCTAGCAGTACCTTTTCTGGTAATTCTATCATAATCTTGCCGTCATCTTCGTGTATTTTTATTTCATCTATGTCTAATCCTCTAATTCTCCTTTTAATGAGGTATTTTATTTTTTCTACTCTATCATCTATTTTCTTTATTACTTTAAACTTGTAAATGAGCGTCTTTCCTGCTAATGGGTGATTGAAGTCTATTACAGCTCTACCGCCACCTACCTCTCTCACAACGCCTGGTATCCCACCTATTTCAATTACCTCTCCTGGTTCTATTCTTTTTATTCCCCGCTTACGTAGTTCTCGGACAGAAAAAGTCCGTATCTTATTTCGATCCCTCGGACCGAAGGCCTTTTCGGGAGGAATTTCTACTTCCTTTTCCTCGCCTACATTGCTTTCTCTTAATGCTTCCTCGAATCCCTTTACAAATCTTTTCTCACCTATTATTACGAGAATAGGACCGTATTCTTTCTCTTCGTCATAAATCCCATGTTCCTTTGCGATTTTTTCATCTGTTGTATCAATAACTCGATCTTGATCCTTTACTTTTACCGTGTATTCTACTAGTATGAAATCCTTTTCATTAAATGGCATTTGTATCCCTCCTATTTTCCCGCTTTGTGATACGCATACTGGTTTAACTTTTTTATCCTCCTCTTCTCAAATACCATCCTAAGTCTATAATGTTTTTGATGATAACTTTTCTTCTTGCTAATATTTTATCTCTTCGTTTAGTTATTGCGCCTAGGGCTCTCCCTATACCTGTATATTCGTGTCTGTCATTAAGAACTAATACTATCTGTTTTTCTCTTATATTAGTTCCTATATCAATGACGGATTCAGTGAATATATCTTTGCCGTAGAGAAAGTTCTTTTCACCTTTATCGTTTACTATAACATAAGCATTTGTCTTAGTTACTGCAGCATAGCCTAGCTCTAATGACGGGATAAACTTGTTTTTTCTTATTCTTCCAACATGGAATCCTAATGCATAAGGGTGTTTTTTCTTTTCTAAAATTTCATCAATTATTTCTTTAGCGTCTTCGTTGATAGCGTAAATTTCGTTAAAATATCCCTCATAAATGTATGCATATACATTTTTGCTATGTAGTTGTTCTACAAGTAAGTTCTTTAAAGTAATATTCCAGTTTTTGATTAAAAAATTATTTATTATGGATAACTCAGTTCGTGATATATTTCTAACCTTAAGCTTACTCGTCATTATTTTTTCCTCAGTTTAGCTATGAAGAATCCCTCCGTACCATGAACATATGGGTATAGTCGTTTACATTTTCTGAATTCTTTTCCGAAGTATACACCTTTGTATTCTTCTAGACCATTAGCACCGATCCCTATATCAATTGAAAGCAATTCTAACTCAAACTCTCTATTATCTTTGATAACATTAAATATGACGTACTCATTTTCCTCGGGTGCGATGCTACAAGTAGAATAAACTATTATCCCGTTACGTTTAAGCACTTTTAATGCTGTTTTAAGCAGTGATATTTGTATTTTCGTCAATTTCTTTATATCCTCTATTGTTCTACTAGTCTTTCTCTCTGGAATCAAAGGAATTAATCCTTCTCCTGTGCATGGGGCATCAAGTAAGATCTTATCGAATCTTAAGTCGAATATTTCACTTATTTTTACAGCATCCATTCTCAGTATAATCGTATTAGTAACCCCAAGTCTATTGATATTCGATAAGAGTGATTTTATTCTTTTCCTATTCTTCTCAATAGCGACAATTACATTTCTATTTTCTGCAAGCTGTGCAATGTAGGTGGTTTTACCTCCCGGTGCAGCAGCCATATCTAATATTAATTCATTTGGTCTTGGATCAAGTATGAGAGGAGGTAACATTGATGCTGGGCCTTGTATGTGATAGTAGCCTCTTAGATATTCGTGTGTAGCGCCTATTGGTATAGGAGAACTTAATATCCAATAACCATGAGGGAGCCACGGTATTTTTTCTATTGTTATATTTTTCTCTTTAAGTTTTATTTCTAGCTCTCTACAATTTGTTCGTAGAGTATTACAACGTATTGATTTTAGTAGAGGTTTTTCGTTTCCTTTAAGGAATAAGGTAACTTCATGCCAATCTCCAAATATTTCATAATATCTTTGTACCATATATGGTAAATATCCGTATCTTTTAGCAATATCTTTAGCTTTATTACTTATTTCGATATGGAAGATCTTATTTTCAATCACGTTGCAATATTCCTCTTTTATACCGATTATATATCATTATTTTTATGGTCTTTTATTAAAGGGTTAGTGTTTTCTGTATCTCAGGGGATTCTTAGGTGTATAAGTATATAGCTATGCTAACAGATTTCGGAACTATAGATCCATATGTGGGTCTTATGAAATCTGTTATACTGAAAATAAATCCAAGTATAAATATCATAGATATTTCACATGATATATCAAGTTTTTCTATAAGGGCGGCAGCATACATATTGCTAGTTTCAAAGGACTATTTTCCCCAAGGTACCATATTCCTCGTTGTTGTAGATCCGGGAGTAGGATCTAAAAGAAGAGCAGTGGTTGTGAAAACAAGAAATTACATTTTCGTGGGTCCCGATAACGGTGTGCTGTATCCTGCTATAATAGATGATGGTGTATTGGATATAAGAGTAATAGAAAACTCTAAATTATTCCTTAAACCAGTCTCTAACACATTCCATGGAAGGGATATCTTTGCACCCGTTGCTGCCTGGCTGTCAAGGGGGCTACCTATAGATTCTGTCGGTAGACGTATTGACATAAATGATATCATTGAACTAGATTTCAATATTGTTAAATTATCAAGTATTATTATCGATAAGACTTTATGTGGCGAGGTTATATATGTAGATAAATTTGGTAATATTGCATTGAATATTAGGCTACCGGATTTCGAGTCTCTACCCTATGGTAGGCGAGTCAAAATAATTGCAAATGATAGAATATTTTATGCTCATACGTCAAGAACCTTTTCCTTAGTTAGGCGTGGGGATATTGCCTTATATATAAATAGCTTCAAGTTTCTTGAAATAGGCGTAAACATGGGTAATGCTGCAGAAAGGCTTGGTGTAAATATTGGTGATAAGATTTGCTTGGAAGTAGAGAATGCGTGAGAGCATTATTTCCGGGTAGATTTCAGCCGCCACATAAGGGGCACGGAGAAACAATTAAATGGATTCTTGAAAGATGTGATAGTATTATTATAGTTATTGGAAGCGCTCAAGAAAGTCATACATTTCAGAATCCATTAACTGCAGGTGAACGCGTAGAGGCTTTAAAGTTACTGATAGAGGATTTTTCGCTAGATTACACTAGAGTATTCATAATACCAGTACCAGACATATTTATGAACAAAGTATGGACAAGATTTGTTGAAGCATTTGTACCTAGATTTGACGTAGTAGTTACAAGAAATCCTCTAGTTAGAGAACTCTTTGAAGAAGCTGGCTATAAGGTTTTACAGCAACCATCTTTTAATAGAGCATTACTTATGGGGACAAACATTAGAAGAATGGTTATAGAAGGTGGCGAATGGTGGCGCTATCTTACCCCAAGAGTTGCATCCTTTCTAAAGAATATTGGATTTGAGGAGAGATTAAAAACTGCAATAGCGAGGGACTAAAGCAAATGACTATTGTAATTGATGGTAGTATGGGAGAAGGTGGAGGACAAATTCTCCGTACCGCAATAGCGTTATCGTCAGTTCTCTTAAAGCCCGTTAAGATAATTAATATACGTGCAAAGCGTAAGAATCCAGGATTAAGACCCCAACACATTACTGCTATTAGAGTAGCTGCTACTCTAACTGACGCAAAAACTGAAGGAGTATATGTCGGTTCCAGAGAAATAATCTTTATACCTCAGAGACATAAGGGTGGCATGTTTAAATTCAACATAGGTACTGCGGGTAGTATATCGCTTGTCATGCAAGCGGTTTTACCCGTAATTCTCTTTTCGCCGAGGAAGACGTGTATAGACATAATTGGCGGTACTGATGTATCTTGGAGCCCCCCAATAGACTATATGCGATTTGTGTTTAGCGAATTAATTAAAAAGATAGGTGTAGAAGTTGTCATAAAGCTGTTGAGAAGAGGACACTACCCTCGAGGCGGTGGGAGGGTTATTTTTTGTGTGGATCCTATAGATTATATTAAACCAATAAAACTAATTGATAGAGGAGCTATAATACAAATATCAGGTTTATCGCATGCCGTAAAACTGCCTAGACATGTCGCAATAAGGCAAGCAGAGGCAGCTAAAAAAATAATTCAAGAAAAGTATCCTAACGTGGAGGTGAACATAGATATTGAATGGTATGAGCCTTCTAAAGATAAACACTTGGGTCCTGGTAGCGGGATTACTGTATGGGCTGTATGTGAAAAGAGTATACTTGGGGGCGATAGCATAGGTGTAAGAGGTAAACCTGCAGAGAAGGTTGGTATAGAGGCAGCTTTAAAATTAATTGAAGATTTAGATAGTGGAAAAGCACTTGATAGACATCTCAGCGATATGATAATACCTTTTCTCGCACTGGCTAAAGGTGAATCAAAAATCGCTGGAGCCCGTCTAACTATGCACACATATACGAATGTCCTTGTTGTAAAGGCAATAACCGGTGCTGAAATAGAATTAAAACATATTGACTTTAACAATCCATTTGAGCTCACTGTTAAGGGTATAGGCTATGAGCGCATCATTGGTTCATAGAGTAATTTCTTTACATAGTTTGGTCTATAATTTCTTCTTTGTACTATATTAACAAGTCTACGGATATGTGTTATACTAAGTTTGGTCTCGTTTGCGATACTCTTTGTATTTATATTTCCATTAATTACTAATTGTAAAATTATTTTCGCTATGGCCCATTTTGCCCGTTCTGTTCTTGATGCAAGTATTGGATCGGTGTTTACTACTTTGTCAATTATTTTTTTGAGTAATAAATCGTTTTCTGGCTTCCAGTTTTTATACTTAAATAGTTTTACGTGAGCGCGTTCTCCCATTAGATATTCCTCAACTGCTCTAGCGTCTACTGTGAGATAGGGTTTATTCCTCACTTCATTTAGTAATTTAGTTATTTTCCTTAAGCGTATTCTTTTTCTATTGTATTCTTTCTTGCGTTCTTTTCTATCAAATACTTTGCTTATTAAATGATTATTAGTTTTTCGACTTTCTATTATATTTTTATCTGCATATTGAATGTATATCTTATCTATAACAATACCGCATTCACTACAGACAATATACCCGTTTCTATAGTCCCATATTATATTGGTGCTCCCGCATTCAGGGCATGCTATCATTCTATATACCGTTTACTTGTTCTCATGTATTACTATTATTGCGATGTCATATGGTCAATTAAGTAGTGAGGCTCGCTGTACCGAAAGTATTTTTATTTTTAAATGTGGAAAAGCCAGCGGTGGAGAGCTAAGATGTACTACTATGGTGGTGCAACAGCGGTAGGATTGAAGGTGAATACCGGTGTTATATTAGGTGCTGAGAGACGTTTTAGTTATGGCGGATTTATAATGAGTAAGGCTGCGCGGAAAGTTTATCTTATTACTGATAGAATAGGTATGGCAGCTGCAGGCTTAATTGCTGATATGCAAGCAATAGCAAAAAATGTTAGAGCTGAAATAAAATATTATGAGCTCTCAATAGAGAAAAAAGTGACTGTCAGAGCGGTTTCTAAATTAATAGCAAATATATTGTACTCATATAAGTTCATGCCTCTAATGTCGGAGATACTTGTCGGAGGAGTTGATGATACAGGTTCTCATTTATATATAATGGATCCTGTTGGCTCGTTAATAGAAGATGATTATGCCTCTATAGGTACTGGTGCACCCATAGCTATAGGAATTATAGAATCATCTTACAGCAAGGATATGTCTATTGGTGAAGCAAAGGAATTAGCTATTAAATCGCTAAAAGCCGCTCTATCAAGGGATTCTATGTCCGGAGACGGTATTGATATACTAATTATAACTGACAAGGGTTATGAAGAAGAATTCATTAGAGTGTGAGTAAGAAAACAATGAAGACCTATTTTAATGTATCCCGTGCCATTGCTTTACAGAGATATCTATCGAAAAAAGTAATATTGAATGATAGGTACGACAGAATATCTAGGATTGTTGCAGTAGATTCATCGTTTATTGGAAATAATAAGATAGTAGCAGTAGCTGGAGTCTTTGAATATCCATCGCTAAATATGATAGAGTATAAATACATAGTTGATGATGTAAAAATACCCTATATTCCTGGGCTACTTGCATTTAGAGAGGCTCCATTTTACATTAAACTACTAAGTAAAATGACGTTTGATATAATTCTCGTTGATGGGCATGGTGTAGCACATCCACGTTTTTTAGGAATAGCTGCGCATGTAGGTATTGTTCTAAATAAGCCATCAATAGGAGTTGCCAAGAAGAAACTATATGGTGACATTAGAGTATTTAGGAATAAAATGATAATAGTAGACCCAAAAAGCAATAAAATAATTGGTTCCATACTGAAGAGTCATGGTAAAAATCTCTATGTAAGTCCAGGTCATTGTATAAGTGTTGAGTCGGCAACTCTCTTTGTGAAATCATTGTTAAGAAATTATTACTTACCCGTGCCGCTTCATATAGTTGATAGATTAACAAAGGAACTCAAGAAAAAATATAGATAGGTTTATTGAAGTGATTGTTGAGTTGTGGCGGGCCCGCCGGGATTTGAACCCGGGACTTCCGCCCTCTAAGGGTCTACGGGTTAAAAGCCCGCCGCTCTACCAGGCTGAGCTACGGGCCCTATAGGTTAGTAGCCCAATAGGGAACTATATTCCCGGATTTTTAAACATAATGCTCTGATCTTATTTTGTTACATAATTATATAAAGCGGAGGTTGTTTCAATGTCTTTAACTCGAGAGTAATCCCTATAAAGGGGGGTTACCTATTTCCCAAGAGGCGTTACGCTTACTCTAGTATATAGGTAGTTGCATATGGCTCGTAAATTTAATGTACTTGAACATGAGTTAGTGCCTGCACATAGGGTGCTATCTCTTAAAGAAGCTTTGAGGGTCCTAAGGACTTTGAGAGCAAAACCTGAAAAATTACCGTGGTTGAGGGAAAACGACCCGGCAGCGAGAGCTATTAAAGCAAAACCCGGTGATATAGTAATGATAGAAAGGAAGAGTCATACAGCAAAGAAAGCTATTGCATATAGGTATGTAGTTACGGGGTGAATAAGCAAAATTGTCTAGTTTATCTAGTAATAAAAATAATATTATTTCAGCTGATGATCGCTGGATACTAATGGAGGCATACTTTAAGGAGAAAGGTCTTGTGAGGCAGCACTTGGACTCATACAACGATTTCATAACACGGAGATTACAAGAGATAGTTGACGAAATCGGAGTAGTTGAAACAAATATCCCGGGTCTTAAGGTTAAGCTAGGTAAAATAAGAGTAGGAGAACCGTTAGTTAGAGAAGCTGATGGGAGCGAGAATCCCGTTACACCATTAGAATGTCGTTTAAGAAATTTGACCTATTCTGCACCAATATATTTGACGTTGATACAAGTAGAAAACGGAATAGAGAGAGAACCAATAGAGATACAGATAGGAGATATGCCAATCATGCTTAGATCGGTTAAAGACCCTCTTTCTAGACTTCCTGAAGAGGAGTTAGTAAAGTTAGGAGAAGATCCTAAGGATCCTGGAGGATACTTTATAGTAAATGGTTCCGAAAGAGTAATTGTAGCACAAGAGGATCTTGCTGTCAACAGAGTATTAGTTGATAAGGGTAAAACGGGAAGTGTAACTCATCAAGCTAAAGTAGTCTCTGCAGGAGCTGGGTATAGGGTATCCATAATATTAGAGCGTCATAAAGATGGTTCACTTCACGTAGTTTTTCCTGCAGTCCCTGGCAAAATCCCATTCATAATAATGATGAGAGCTCTAGGTTTAGCAACAGATAAAGAGATAACATATGCTGTATCGTTTGACCCCGAAATACAGAATGAACTATTGCCTTCATTAGAACAAGCACGTGGAATAGACACTGTAGAAGACGCAATAGACTTCATAGGCAGTCGTGTGGCAGTAGGTCAAACGAGAGAGAATAGAATAAAGAGAGCCGAGCAAATAATAGACAAATACTTCTTACCTCACATAGGCACAGCACCTAGTGATAGACGTAAAAAGGCGTACTATTTAGGTCAAATGGCAGCAAAGTTAATAGAACTCGTCTTAGGAAGAAGACAGCCGGACGATAAGGATCATTATGCAAATAAACGTCTAAAATTGGCTGGTGAACTATTAGCATCACTCTTTAGAGTAGCTTTTAGAACATTTGTAAAAGACTTAAAATATCAAATTGAACGTGCAAAAGTTAAGAATAGAAGAGTAAACATATCAACATTAGTGAGACCGGATGTAATAAGCGAAAGATTATATCATGCACTAGCTACTGGTAATTGGGTAGGTGGAAGAACAGGCGTTAGTCAATTGCTTGATAGAACAAACTGGTTATCGATGTTAAGCCATCTTCGAAGAGTTGTATCACCATTAAGCAGATCTCAGCCTCACTTCGAGGCAAGAGAACTCCACTCGACACAATGGGGTAGGATGTGTCCTTTCGAGACACCAGAGGGTCCAAATTGTGGATTAGTGAAAAACTTAGCACTAATGTCATATGTCTCTGTAGGTATAGATGAAAAAGAAGTTGAGAAAATCCTATATAAGCTAGGCGTCATTCCTCTTGATGTGATTTTCAAGCACATAGATGACATAATCATGGGAACTGCACCACAAGAAATACTTAAAGCCATCCAAGGATCGAAAGTCTTCCTTAACGGCCGTCTAATAGGATTCCACGAGAACGGTGAGGATTTAGCTAAAAAGGTCAGAACATTACGCCGTAGTGGAAAGATTCACCATGAAGTAAACATAGCCCATTATATGGATAAGTACGTTGATGAAGTATACGTAAACTGTGATGCTGGAAGAATAAGAAGACCACTCTTTATAGTCGAAAACGGCAGGCTTAAATTAACTAAAGAAATAGTAGAAAAGGTACGCAATGGAGAGCTGGGTTTTGAAGACCTAGTTAGAATGGGTATAGTAGAATATCTTGATGCGGAAGAAGAAGAAAATGCGTATATAGCGCTCGATCCCGAGGATTTAGAAAAAGATCCATCCTATACACATATGGAGATATGGACACCCGCTATCTTTGGAATAACAGCAACAACAATACCTTATGCTGAACACAATCAATCACCTAGAAACACGTATCAAGCAGCAATGGCCAAACAAGCGCTTGGACTTTATGCTGCCAATTACCAGTTGAGAACAGATTCACGCGGTCATCTACTACATTATCCGCAAAAACCGCTTGTTCAGACAAAACCCTTAGACATTATAGGATACAATGATAGACCAGCTGGACAAAATATGATTGTAGCTATTCTATCGTTTACAGGATATAATATAGAGGACGCCCTGATAATGAATAAATCGGCGGTAGATCGAGGATTAGCGCGTTCATCTTTCTTTAGGTTGTATTCAACAGAGGAACGTAAATATGCAGGGGGACAAGAAGATAGAATAGAAAAACCTAGTCCTGGTGTGAGAGGATATAAAGGATTAGCGCTATACAATAAACTAAACGAAGACGGATTGATAGATCCGGAAGTGGAGGTACGTGGAGGAGAAATACTCATCGGGAAAACGAGTCCTCCGCGTTTTACAGCAGAGTACAAAGAATTTGGTTTAACAGCATCAACGAGGCGAGATACTTCAGTAGCCGTTAGGCATGGTGAAAAAGGAGTAGTAGACATGGTTCTAATAACAGATACTGTAGAAGGAAACAAGCTGGTAAAAGTACGTGTGCGTGATTTAAGAATACCTGAAATAGGAGATAAGTTTGCGTCAAGACATGGTCAGAAAGGTGTAATAGGCTTACTAGTGCCCCAAGAGGATCTACCCTTCACTGAGGATGGCGTTGTACCTGATCTAATAATAAACCCTCACGCATTTCCTTCAAGAATGACACTCGGTCAGCTAATGGAATCCATTGCAGGCAAATATGCAGCTCTCTCAGGTAAAACTGTCGATGCTACACCATTCTACAAAGAACCATTAGAAAACATAAAAGTGCGTTTAATAAAATATGGCTATCCTATGGATGGAACAGAAGCTATGTATGATGGAAGGACTGGAGAATTACTGAAATCGCCAGTCTTCATAGGAGTGGTATACTATCAGAGACTCCATCACATGGTTGCCGATAAAATACATGCAAGAGCAAGGGGCCCGGTACAGATACTTACACGTCAACCAACAGAAGGCAGGGCTCGCGAAGGCGGACTTAGATTTGGTGAAATGGAACGAGATTGTCTCGTAGCACATGGAGCAGCTCTTGTGCTAAAAGACAGATTACTTGATCAATCCGATAAAACAGTAATATACGTCTGTGAATACTGTGGGTTCATAGGATGGTATGACCGTAATAAAGGAAAATATGTATGTCCAATACATAAAGATAAAGGCAAATTGTACCCTGTTACTGTATCTTATGCCTTTAAACTATTACTCCAAGAACTCATGAGCATGTGTATAGCTCCTAGACTAATACTAGGTAAAAAATGGGAACGAATATGAGGTAGTAGAATATGGAAGAAGAAAGAGTTATTAAAGCAATAAAATTCGGGATTCTATCACCGGATGAAATCCGTCAAATGGCGGTAACACCCATAATAACGCCAGAAGCATACGATGAGGATGGTTTACCAATAGAAGGAGGTGTAATGGATCCCCGTCTAGGTGTTATAGAACCTGGTCAGCGCTGTCCAGTCTGCGGTAATACACTTGCACAGTGCCCTGGACACTTCGGTAAAATTGAACTAGCACGTCCCGTTATCCATGTGGGCTTTGTTAAACATATTTATGATCTCCTACGAGCTACTTGTAGATCTTGTGGTAGAATCCTAATCCCTCAAAAAGATGTAGAGCGCTACTTAAACTTATTGAGGAAACTTGAGAAACGATGGCCTATTCTTGCCCGTCAACTTGAGGAATACGTTAAGAAGAAAGCTATAAAGACAATGGAGTGTCCTCATTGTGGTACAAAGCAATATAAAATACGTTTAGAGAAACCAACAACGTTCTATGAGGAGCGTAAGGAGGGAATAGTAAAGCTAACCCCACTCGATGTAAGAGCGCGTCTAGAGAAAATTCCAGACGACGATGTACGCTTACTAGGTCTTGACCCGCAAAATGCGAGACCTGAATGGATGGTATTAACAGTTTTACCAGTACCACCAATATCAATACGTCCATCTATTTTATTAGAAAGCGGCGTAAGAGCAGAAGATGATCTCACACACAAACTAGTTGATATTGTTAGAATAAACGAACGACTAAAAGAAAACTTAGAAATGGGGGCCCCTCACCTAGTAATCGAGGATATATGGGATCTATTACAATACCATGTAACAACGTATCTAGACAATGAAGCGCCAGGTATTCCTCCAGCAAAACACCGCTCTGGAAGGCCTTTAAGGACATTAGCTCAACGTCTGAAAGGTAAAGAAGGTAGATTCAGAGGCCATCTCTCTGGGAAGCGTGTTGACTTCTCTGCTCGTACCGTCATAAGTCCCGATCCTAATATCAGTATAAATGAAGTAGGTGTTCCAATAGATATAGCGAAGACGCTTACCGTACCTGAACGAGTAACCCCATGGAATGTAGATGAACTGAGAAAATACGTGATAAACGGACCCGACAAGTGGCCTGGAGCGAACTACGTTATTAGGCCCGATGGACGTAGAATAGACTTGAGATTCGTAAAAGATAGAAAAGCGCTCGCAGAGACATTATCACCTGGCTATATTGTTGAACGGCATTTAATAGATGGAGATATTGTATTATTTAATAGACAACCATCTCTTCATAGAATGTCTATAATGGGGCACCTAGTAAAGGTATTACCCGGGAAGACCTTTAGATTAAACCTATTAGTATGTCCACCTTATAACGCGGATTTCGATGGAGACGAAATGAATCTACATGTACCACAAGGTGAAGAGGCTAGAGCTGAAGCTAGATTACTAATGCTCGTACAGAAACATATATTATCGCCAAGATATGGTGGGCCGATTATAGGAGGACTCCAAGACTATATAAGTGGTGCCTATTTGTTAACAGCAAAGTTCTCCTTGTTAACTAGAAAGGAAGTTGTAGAGTTATTAGCAACAACGGGATATAAGGGTCCTCTCCCAGAACCCGCAATATTTTCACCAAAAGAGTATTGGACGGGTAAACAATTGGTTAGCTTATTCTTTCCAGAAGACTTTAACTACCATGGTAAGACTAATATCAGTGTAGGAGAATTAAGATGCGATAACGAGGACTGCTTTACCGATTCATATGTTGTAATAAAGAAAGGTGTATTGCTCGAAGGAGTATTAGATAAGAAATCAATAGGAGCACAACAGCCTGGAAGCATGTTACATAGACTCGTAAAAGAGTATGGAGAAGATTTTGCCAGAGAATTCCTTGATAACGCATTTAAAATGTTCTTAAGGTTTTCCGAAAAATATGGATTCACTATGAGTTATGATGATGTAGTTATACCAGAAGAAGCAGAAAAAGAAATAGAAAGAGTATTAAGGGAAGCGGAAGAAAAAGTAAGAGAACTAATAGATAAATATAATCGTGGTGAACTCGAACCATTACCTGGAAAGACGTTAGAGGAAACATTAGAATTAAGAATAATAGAAGTTCTCTCTGAGGCTCGTGACAAATCAGGTGAAATAGCCTCGCAGTATTTAAGTCCATTAAACAATGCATTTATAATGGCATTAACAGGTGCTCGCGGTAACATCTTAAACCTAACACAAATGTCAGCAGTTCTAGGACAACAATCCATTAGAGGAGAGCGTATAAAAAGAGGATACAAGGATAGAACATTACCTCACTTTAAGCCTGGTGACAAAGGACCTGCAGCACGAGGATTCGTATACAGTAGCTTTAGAAGAGGTCTAAAACCTACAGAATTATTCTTCCACGCAGCTGGCGGTAGAGAGGGATTGGTAGATACAGCAGTACGTACATCACAAAGTGGTTACATGCAGAGAAGACTTATAAACGCATTACAAGACTTAAGAGTAGAATATGATGGAGTGGTCCGCTCGGCTTACGGAGGAATAGTACAATTCATTTACGGTGAGGATGGCGTTGATCCCATGAAGAGCGACCATGGGAAAGCAGTTGATGTAGACAGAATCATTGAAAGAGTAGTTGGATGGAGGTTGTGAAAAATGAGTGTGGAAAATATGATTAATGAAAGGATAGAGAAATTAAGAGGGATAATCCCAGAGAGCATTTTAGAAGAACTGCGTGAAAAAGTTGGAAAAATACCAAATCTAACACCAGAAGAGCTAGACAAGATAATGGAACTATTAGTAAAAGAATACCATAATGCTCTAGTAGAGCCAGGCGAAGCCGTTGGTACTGTAGCAGCTCAATCTATAGGAGAGCCAAGTACTCAGATGACTCTAAGAACATTTCACTATGCTGGTGTAAGAGAGTTTAACGTTACTCTTGGTTTGCCGAGACTAATAGAAATAGTTGACGCAAGAAAAACACCCTCAACTCCTATAATGACTGTTTACTTAGATGAAGAACATAAATATGACGAAGAGAAAGCTAAGGAAGTTGCACGAAGAATAGAGGTTACAAGAATAGAGAATGTTGCACGTAGTATTGAGGCGGATCTTTTTGAAAACGCTATAAGAATAGAACTAGACCCCGTAATGTTAAAGGATAAAGGCGTTACTGTAGATCAAGTTAAAAAAATAGTGGAGAAGCTAAAACTTGGAGCGACGAACATAGAACTTGTACAAGAAAATGATACCAATGTTATAATAGTTAGATTCAGTGGCGAACTAGAAATAGCTAAACTAAATAAGGCTAGAGAAAAAATAATGAATGCTAAGATAAAGGGCGTTAAAGGAATAAAGAGGGTTATCGTACAAAAACGCGAAAAAGAATACGTATTACTAACGGACGGATCTAACCTTGCAGGTGTTCTAGGGGTAAAGGGGGTTGATCCTACAAGAACTACAACCAATAGTATATACGAGATAGAAACCGTATTAGGAATAGAAGCAGCACGAGAAGCAATAATTAGAGAAATAAACGGAGTTCTACAAGAACAAGGTCTAGACGTAGACGTACGTCACATAATGCTTGTTGCAGACATAATGACGGGAACTGGCAAGGTCCGTCAAGTAGGTAGACATGGTGTTACTGGTGAAAAGGAAAGCGTATTAGCACGTGCCGCCTTCGAGGTAACCGTGCGGCATCTCTATGATGCTGCGGCAAGAGGAGAATTAGACGAGTTAAAAGGAATAACCGAAAACGTTATAGTAGGTCAAGTAATACCCGTAGGCACAGGCATGGTAGCATTACAAATGAAGCTAAGACCAGAGAGTAAGGGTGAGAATTAATGGTTATCGATAGATCAACCTTTGAGAACGAGCTGCGTATTGCTATACGAACAGGTAAAGTGGTTTTAGGTTCAAATATCACAATAAAGTTAACAAAACTGGGTAAGGCTAAACTAGTAGTTATAGCATCTAATGCACCACCACATATTAAGAAAGACATAAAATATTATGCTAAATTATCGAACATACCTGTATATGAGTATGAAGGTACTAATCTTGAACTCGGAGCCATATGCGGTAAGCCATTCAGTGTTGCATCCTTGGCGATAATAGATCCGGGTGAGTCGAATATATTACTGTTATTAGGAGAAGAAGAGGTGAGATAATTCGCCTGAGCGTATAAGGTTAACACAAAAAGAGATAAAATATATATCATTATTTCAAGACGTTACGGGAGCCTCGGTCAGAGACTGTATAATCGATGAAGATAATAATAGGATAATATTTCTAGTAAGGCCCGGCGAAGTAGGATTAGCGATTGGACGAGGAGGTATAAATATAAAAAGATTGAGAAAACTATTGGAGAAAGATATAGAAGTTGTTGAGTATGCTGAAAAACTAGAAGATCTGGTAGCAAATGCGTTAATGCCAGCTAGGGTAAAGAGTGTCAAATTAGTGAAAACAGCTAATGGTCGAAGAGTTGTATATGTTACTGTAGATCCTAAAGACAAAGGTATAGCGATAGGCAAGGGCGGGAGAAATGTTTCCAAAGCAAAATTGATTCTAAAAAGATATTTTGATGTAGACTCAGTTGTAATAGTGTAATTCATTAATATTTATAAACCGATTACTATAACCGGAAGTTAGAGGGTTGTTAGAAAATGACTGGTAAAAAAGCCCCCAACGGTCTCTTCGCGGCTAGGAAGTTAAAGCGCAAGAGACTAAAGTTCAGGTGGAGTCAAAGAGAGTTCAAGATAAGAATGCTTCAATTAAAGAAGAAATATGACCCACTAGAAGGAGCACCTATGGCTCGTGGAATAGTATTGGAGAAGGTCGGTGTTGAGGCACGCCAACCAAATTCTGCAGTTAGAAAGTGTGTTAGAGTACAACTAGTTAAAAATGGTAAAGTAGTTACGGCATTCGTGCCAGGTGATGGAGGTCTAAACTTCATAGACGAGCACGACGAGGTAATAATTGAAGGCATAGGAGGTCCTAGAGGGCGTTCTATGGGTGACATACCAGGAGTACGTTACAAAGTTGTAATGGTAAACGGAGTATCGCTAAAAGCGTTAATTGAGGGTAAAAAGCAGAAGCCAGTACGATAATGTTGATTTAAAATCCTTTTAGTTACAGGCAATCTCCTAATTGAAAATATGGAGCATATATTTAATCTAACGATTAGAAATTATGGCAAGTGGATTCTATTTCAGCTTTATCTGCTTTAAATTTTATAAGGGGAAATATTCCACATTCAAAAGGAACATCTCATAGAGGCTTCACAAAGATGAGCGAAATAGAGGCTGTACCCGAGAGAGTAAAGCTATTTGGCAAGTGGGAGTTCATAGGGGTTGAGATAAGGGATCCCAGCTTAAAGAAATATATTAGTTTAAAACCAATATATGTACCACATACTGGCGGCCGCCATGAACATAGAAGATTCGGTAAGGCAGAAGTACCTATAGTCGAAAGACTAATGAATAAACTTATGTTGCCCGGGAGAAATACTGGTAAAAAACACTTAGCATATAATATAGTTTCAAAGGCTTTTGACATAATATATCTAAAGACAAAGAAAAACCCGATACAAGTATTAGTTAGGGCTATAGAGAATGCGGCACCCCGCGAGGAAACCACACGTATAATGTATGGTGGCATAGTATATCACGTGGCTGTCGATGTTGCGCCTCAGAGAAGAGTTGACCTAGCCCTCAAGTTTATAACAGAAGGTGCGAGAATTGCTGCTTTTAATAATCCTAAGCCCATAGAAGAGTGTTTAGCCGATGAAATAATAGCTGCGGCAAACAATGATCCGAAGAGCTATGCAATTAGAAAGAAAGAGGAAATAGAAAGAATAGCTTTAAGCTCAAGGTAGCTTAACTAACAAAACCTTTTAAACTTCGCTCTATTCACATGTTTCCAGGAGCAATTAAATAGGTAGAGTAAAATGAGCGCGCAGAAACCACACCTAAACCTCGTAATAATAGGGCACGTAGACCATGGAAAAAGCACTCTAGTAGGACACCTACTATACAGAACGGGCTTCATCGACGATAAAACCATAAGAATGCTAGAAGAGGAAGCTAAGAAACGCGGTAAGGAATCATTCAAGTATGCATGGCTACTAGACAAGTTAAAGGAGGAGCGTGAAAGAGGAGTAACAATAGCTCTAAGCTTCATGAAGTTCGAGACAAAGAAGTACTTCTTCACTATAATTGACGCACCCGGTCACAGAGACTTCGTAAAGAACATGATAACTGGTGCTAGTCAAGCCGATGCAGCAATACTAGTAGTGTCTGCAAGAGAAGGTGAATTTGAAGCTGGAATGAGTCCTGAAGGCCAAACAAGAGAACACGCAATCCTAGCTAGAACAATGGGTATAAATCAACTAATAGTTGCAGTAAACAAGATGGATGCAACACAGCCACCCTGGAGCGAAAAACGTTATAAGCAAATAGTATCAATTCTAGGCAAATTCCTAAAAAGCATAGGCTACGATCCAACAAAAGTACCATTCATACCAGTATCAGCATGGACTGGAGACAACCTATTAGAAAGAAGCCCCAACATGCCATGGTATAATGGTCCAACACTAATAGAAGCACTAGACCAACTAGAGCCACCAAAGAAGCCCATTGACAAACCACTAAGAATACCAATACAAGACGTATATTCAATAGCAGGAGTAGGTACAGTACCAGTAGGAAGAGTAGAAACAGGAGTCCTAAAGGTCGGAGACAAAATAGTATTCATGCCGCCCGGTGTTGTCGGAGAAGTAAGAAGTATTGAGACACACCACGTAAGAATAGAAAAAGCTGAACCTGGAGACAACATAGGATTCAACGTACGAGGTGTATCAAAGAAAGACATAAAGAGAGGAGACGTTGCAGGACATACAACCAATCCACCAACAGTAGCTGAGGAATTCACCGCTAGAATATACGTAATATGGCATCCAACAGCTATTGCAGTAGGCTACACACCAGTAATACACGCACATACCGCAAGTATAGCGGCAAGAATAGTAGAAATAGTTGCAAAACTAGATCCAAGAACAGGTAAAACCGTAGAAGAGAAACCATCATTCATAAAGATGGGTGAAGCAGCAATAGTCAAGTTCAAGCCGATAAAGCCTATGGTCATTGAGAAGTTTAGCGAGTTCCCACAGCTAGGTAGATTCGCAATGAGAGACATGGGCAAGACAGTTGGTATAGGCGTTGTAATGGACGTAAAGCCAGCTCAAATAAGAATACAAGAAAAGAAGAGGTAAAGCAAATTTTTATATTAAACCAAGATAGTTTTTAAATCACGTCCTATTTTCCTCCTAGCTAGGTGAAAAATTATGCCAACTAAGGCGAGAATAAGGCTTTGGAGCACAAATGTAGATAGCTTAAACTTCGTTGTCCAGCAAATAAAGAGCATTGCAGAAAAAACAGGAGTTGAAATGCGCGGACCTATACCGCTACCAACGAAGCGTCTAGTAGTACCAGTACTAAAACTCCCTCACGGCGAGGGACGTAAGAAATGGGAAAAATGGGAGATGAGAATACATAAACGTGTAATAGATATAGCAGCTGATGAACGAGTAATGAAACAGATAATGAGAGTAAGAGTTCCTGAGGACGTCTATATAGAAATAGAACTCATATAAGCAAAACATTACAATAAGAATCTAATATAGAAACATACATATCTGCCTTAAAATAAAATAGATAAATCTGTAATATCAGAATATCAGACACTTCTTTACATAACTATATGCGTTAGTGTGAAAGAGATATATTAGTTAAAAACTGCTTAGATCAATATGAAAATATGCCGGGGTGCCCGAGCGGACCAAGGGGCCGGCCTGGAGAGCCGGTGCTCCGAGCGGGGCGCGCGGGTTCGAATCCCGCCCCCGGCGCCATAATCTATAAAATAATCAAGCCTTATTCAAGATAACATAGCATATGTGTAGGAACTGGTGTAAGATTAATGCTTGAGTATGTTCCATTTGAATACCGGGAACATACCGCAGATATACTAGTGGTAGCCTATGGTAGGAGCCTAGAGGAGTTGTTTG
Organism: Desulfurococcales archaeon; assembly: GCA_027043985.1. GTDB lineage: Archaea > Thermoproteota > Thermoprotei_A > Sulfolobales > WANQ01 > JALWGO01. The sequence continues at coordinate 1,440 of JALUDQ010000025.1, read as the reverse complement.
AAAATGCTGCTCTAGCTGTCTTTGAGATCATGACTGATACGAAAAGAGTTGATGAAAGAATAAAAAGAGAAATAAAATGTAGTGGGATTGATTTGGAAAACTTATTATATAAATGGATTGAAGATTTATTATTTTACTTTGACTCAGAGGGTCTAGTATTTAGTAGATTCAAAGTACATCATATACAGAAAAATGATGAATACCTATTAGAGGGCGAAGCGTGGGGAGAGGAATTTAACCCGGAAAAACATGAATCACGAACATTAGTTAAAGCAGTAACATACGCGCAAATGAGTATAAGTAAGGTAGACAGTTTATGGAGGGCATCCTTTGTTGTTGATATCTAAATACATTATTTCTAACTAATCCAGTATATTTCGCTGAACTATTCCATAGCGGTGAAGTAGTATATTTCTGCATTTCTCGCAGAAGAAGGGTGTTTTCTCATCAACATCTATAACACTATTACTAAAGCTCATTACACATCTTTTATTTGTACAATGAGTTAAACCCAGTAAGTGTCCCCATTCATGTATGATCTCCTTTATTATTCTGTCAAGGTATAGATTACGTGGAATATATCGTGTTTGACCATGTATCTTTAATTTTAATCTTCGAGTATAAACGCATGCGACGTTGAGAGATGGAGCAGCTTCTCCGAACACGAAGTTCAGATTATCTGAATAAGCGTCAATATCTCCGAGGCATATGACATAATTATGTTCGCTCATTATGATATCATAGGTTTTCTCATAAACGTATTTCAAAACGAGAGGACTATAATATTGTCTCCGTAACCAGTTAAATGATGTTAATGGAGGAAGAATTACATCACTTGAAACAATAAACGATGCACCATCAAACATATTAGCTAGTATATCTTCAACTCTCCATAGAAGCTCCGGACTAAACCACGAAATCGGTTGAATAAGTACTCGAACAACCATACCACATTCGCCTGCATTAAACCTTAAACCTCCCGCGTATATAATAACTATAGCGCGCCGCCGTAGCTCAGCGGGAGAGCGCCCGGCTGAAGACCGGGCGGTCGGGGGTTCAAATCCCCCCGGCGGCATTTATACTCGGGTTCTAAGCCTCTCCCAAAGAGGTATGTTAATTACACACAATAATTGTAGTGGGGGTAGGGTTATGAAGGCTGTTATTTTAGCTGGTGGATTCGGTAAGAGGTTAAGACCTTTAACTGAAGAGAGGCCAAAGCCCTTAGTGGAAGTTGCGGGTAAACCGATATTATTATGGCAGATCGAATGGCTTAAATCGTATGGAATAAAAGATTTTGTCCTCCTAACGGGGTATCTTAGAGAGAAAATAATAGAATACATTGGTAGTGGGCGAAAATTCGATGTAAGAGTAAGTTATACGGTAGAGGATGAACCGCTAGGAACTGCAGGTGCTCTAAAGAATGCAGAGGCTGTGCTACGA
>JALUDQ010000024.1 GCA_027043985.1 Desulfurococcales archaeon | reverse complement strand
ATGCGAGGTAGTGGATTTCGGTAAGGATAAGAGTCTGCTCTTCCGCATAGACCCGGATCTAGTAGATGTTGTCGAGGAGGGGTATCGTTATGCAGTGTTACTTCTTCTCCCTAAGACGCTTTAATTTTCTTGCAAACTTTATTGCTTCTAAAACGAACTCGTAGTCTACTGGATAATTGATGTTGCCTTTACGCTGTTCTCTTACAAGTATATGGTATGCTTCGAGAACCTTGCTCTCAGATACAATGTTATTTGATAATAGTATTTGCGCTGCTTGGGATAGAGCATAACTCCTAGATACAGTAAATGATTGCTCTACTCCACTTCTACGGGTTTCCTCTTCGCTTGAAGTGCTTATGCTTGTTTTAGTGCTCAAAACTGTTTGCTCCTCCTTTAGAGAATATATAGTATTACCGCTATAAAAACACGTTATACACGCACACAATTATCAGAAAATACCCGGCTAAGAAAGCAGTAGACATCTTACGCTTAATCTATGTAACCGCTAATTCAGTCTCCTTCTTCTCCCAAGACACTATATTGTTGAAGCCCCCGGCAACACTTCTATCATAGCTTTTAACCGGAATACTCGTTTCAACAAATTTCTTGTCCTCTAAATAGTAGTGGCATGCTGGAGTATTTTCTTCTACCTGGATTCTCCGGCGGAAACAAAAGTATCCTTTACGAGTTATCGTGAGGAATACGCATGTGCTACAAGTTGCTATTGGCTTTAATGGTAGAGTTAACTGTCTCTTCTTAGACTTTGAACGCGTTTTACGGGGCACTCTTATTACCAGTAAGTACTGCTTCTTACCCTTGACTGGGTTTAAAATGGTTTAGTCAAAAGTATTACGACTACATAGCTGAAGATCTACTTGAATAATAGTAGCTCGTAGGGTTGACCATACTTTTCTATCAATGTATTAACATCTATTTTATCTGGTTCTACTTCTTTTTTAACGGGTTTCTTCTCCGATGAGTCAACGATATAATATTTGCCCTTTCTATCCCTATATACGTGGTACACAATGTTTTTCCTCGGATAAAATAAGGCTACTTGTGATATCTTACCATCAACTAATAGTTTTATTGCCTCTTTTATCTGGTCTACTGAGGGTTTCTTAATAGAATATGTTTCAGGTTTAACTGAAACCTTGAGGGATTCGTTGAGAAGATTCTTTTCCGACAAGATTCCACCCTCCATAGTACACGGATTCTCCTGGATGCCTTTATTGTTTTCCTCTACTGGAGGAGAGATTAGTCGTATCGTGCGATATTTCTTATTCTTTCAACTCCCTTCACATAATCTATTATCTCGGCTACTATTGGTGGTACTAGCTCTCTCCATCTTTCATCGCCTTTTATTATCAGCTCCCTAATATAGCTTCCACGATATATTTCACGGTTAAAGGGTGGGGGCACTATAACCTTCAACCCGGCGTCACGGAAGACTTGAGCTGTAACAGGGTTGCGGGTTATGATTGCTTCTACGGGGGGTACTAGCTTTATAACATAGAGAGCATTTCCAACGTATATGCTCATTGTAGGTATGGTAGCTGTAATAATTCTAGATAGGTCTACTCCCTCGCTTCTCAAAGCCTCACGTATCATCCAGATGCGTTCCCCAGCGGTAAAGGGGTTTTGTAGAGT
>JALUDQ010000023.1 GCA_027043985.1 Desulfurococcales archaeon | reverse complement strand
TACGTTAATATCCTTACGGCTTCCTCAATACGTAGTTTTACTGCGAGCATAAATGTTATTAGAACACTCGCCGCAATGCTTTCAAGGAATAATCCTAATCCTATACCAACACCTATAGCATAGGCTAACGCTAACGCGACAAGAGTTGTTATTCCGGGCTCACGTAGAATTATCAACCTATAATAACTATAGATCCCGACGACCAATATGGATAAAATACTCATCCCGAGAGAAATCGATACCGCTATAGTCTGCCCAAAACCCTCAATAGTCTTTGAAGCAAAGACCGGGATAGTTATAGTTAAAGACCCAAGCAAGGCCATAAAACCGAAGCTACGGACACCAGGAGGCGTACCATACTCAGATTCTTCCTTACTGATAGTACGCTTCGCCTTCTCTCTCTCCAACCCTATTAAAGCTCCCGCTAGAAAACTAACAACTATCTTTACGAGAATATCCCACTCCGCTTGAAGCCCCGGTATCGTTGTCATTAATATCCACCAGGCTTATACTTAGCGTAGAATTCAGCTATCCTTACACTAACTCGGAGAAAAAGAATGTGTTTTAATACTATAAAAACACTTCTACTAGGTTTACTAAAACCAGTATTACTAATATCTTATTTATTGCTGCCGACCCGTCTGGCGATGACCTGGATGAGGTATTATAGGGTATGGCAAGTACTCTACACCAGGTCTGTTTACTGGTGCCTGCGGGTATAGTTCCATTAACTCGTATATTTCAGGTGGAATCTCTGTCTTTACTGGCAACCCCATTTTAATTGCGTCCTCAGCTGTTATTGGGTAGTCATGGGTCCACTTACCCTCTGTTAGTAGTCTTGCTAGTTCCTCTGCTTTCTCTTTAGGCATTTTGTCTTCGAGTAACCTTATTATGAATTCTTGTACTTCTTTTATAGCTTTCTCAGCTACATCAGCCATTACTAGTAGGTGGTCTGATGCTTTGTCACCTTTTATTTTAGCCACCTTTAATATCGAGGGTGCTGGAGCCATTATCCCTTGACCCATGCTTAACTGAGGGTCAAGGGGTCCGAGTACTGCTTCGGGGCTCATCCATATTTCATCGGCTGCTAGAGAGATTAGCGTGCCACCGCTCATGGCATAGTGTGGGACTATTACTATTTTCTTTGCTGGATGCTTCTTTAAGGCCATGGCTATCTGTGCTGCTGCAAGAACAAGTCCTCCGGGTGTGTGGAGGACTAATGCTATAGGCCTATCCGGTGGTGTTGTCCTAATAGCTCTTATAACGGCCTCCGAGTCGTCTATATCGATGAATCTGTAGACTGGTATTCCGAAGAAACCTACTTTTTCTTGTCTATGTATTAGTGTTATTAGGCGGAACCCATACTTTCTCTCTATAGCACCTATTAGTCTAAGACGGGCCGACTTTAATGAATGGAATTGTAGAGACGGTGAAAACAGTACTATGAACAATATTATCCAGAACAACAACCCTATTATTGATCCCGGATCTATTTGCATTCTCGCAATACTTGTTACATCCATGTCACTATACACCACAGTTAGCTTATCAACTCTATGATAAATTAATTTTTTCTCAATAACTATTAGTGGAGTTATACCCGAAAATAAAATATATTCCTAGAGAAAACAATATTTAGTCTGATAATGGTTTACCGTCTTCGCCCAATGAGAGAATGTAGAGTGTTTCAGCGTCTATTACTGTAAATATATGTGATTCTCCTTCCTTATAGTATACTATAGGCTTTCCTAGAAGTCTCGATATTCTTAAAAGCTCCCTAAAGTCTTTCACTAATACCTTTCTACTACTAGAGGTTACAGCTGAAGCCTTTATTATCACGTTATCATATTTGCGTAGAAACTCATCTACAACGCCAGTTAACTCTTTCTCGCGCGTTATTATGATAAGTACTGTTGATGCCACCCCCGCTAGAATTAGCGTATAGCTGATATATCTAAGGTTCTGGATCGTTAAAGAAAATAATCCTAGCATTGAAAAAGTCGACGGTATTATCTGCTTTTCAGCATGCTTGTAAGTGTCTGTGAAATTCAAGTCATCATATAGTATTTTGTTTCTTTGAAAATCAAGTGAGAGTACTAGTTTTGGCTCAATTATTCTGTCTACAATCCTATCGTTAAGTTTTGTACTCACCTTTATAGTTGGGTCAACTTCAATATTGTACTCCAACGATGATAGTCCTATCTCCTTGCGAATACTCGCTATAATGTCTCTAAGCTCGGTTACATTTATGTAGAATCTCACCGTCGTATTGGATGAATCTATGATATATGTTGTATTGTTCAACAATATGCTCCAGCCGTCGGGTTCCGTTAACTTTATCTTTAAGTCCATTATACCCTTGTTTCCAATAATTTTGTCTAATTTACTAATAATGTTAAAAGTCATATTGAATTCTAATGTTTTCGTTAACGGTATGTAGAGAGGATCATCCATTCCAACAATATCCCTGTTATTATATATTATCGACTTATTAACATGAGCTAGGTACTCATAATTAGTGTTATAGATTACTTGTACCGGATTCTTCTCCATAACATTGTATGGACTAGTACTATGTGATATTATAGCTAGTGGAACACCAATGATAAGTGAAACCGCTAATACAGCAAACAATGTATTTCTATAGATTTTTTTCATATACCCCATCTCCATGTCATGTATTTTCTAATATCTTTGCCCACTAGGGCTAGGATAGCATAGAGTAGAAGCGAGCCTACTATTAAAGCTGGTAGAAGAAATGGGTAATTGACCATCATATACTGGAAACCCAATGCTATAAACCCTACCCGCGGTATAGTGAAAGCTATTTTTCCCAGAACAGCTCTCTCGGTTACAAGTCCTGGATCGGCATCAAGGTTTGCATCACCTTTAGTTTTAAGATATATCTTGCCATTATTGTTGAGGACTTCTACTACTCTATGCACTACTATTCTATTGCTTACATGGTAGGCTATAATATTGCCAACCTTTATTTCATTTATATCTGTAGGTTGTACCAATACTATGTCTCCGATATTTATATTGGGCTCCATACTCCCCGAAGCAATAACAAAGGGTTTGAACCCACCTGCAAATATTAGTAGAAGGACTACTAGAATTGATAGATACGATACAATACCTATTATCCTCTTGGTTAACGTGTTTTTCTTTAACTCTATTCTCGGTATCCCAACTTCGCCTAATATCAGTATTGTGAACATTATTAGGATCAAGTATATTGCTGTATATGCTATACCCTCAATATACCATGGAATATTTGGTAAAACAGGTGCAATAAATGTAAACACGTATGTTGTTAGCGAGAACGATACTGTATTCCAAACACCTCCTCCAAGCAATAGATACGATAGAAATAAGTTCAACGAGAACATTGGTAGCAGTGACGATATTATTAGTTTTAACATTATTGTTTCATCACTAAAGGATAAGACGAATTTAGATAAAGACACCATTATAACTGTAAACAATGCTGCGACTAAGACTATGCTGCGGTCTAGTGATTTATAACTTCTTAAACGCTGGAATACAGTTGCCCTTAGAAATTCTAGTCCTAAAACATAGGGCGTTATACGTAGTATATTTAAGACTATACCATATATGCTTGTGTCGTAGGAGTTTAATCCCCAACCACTTATAATACCTATAACCATTAATGCTCCTATATTTATTGATGCAAGTAGTAGTGATATATACAGAGTCGCACTCTTTCTGTCAACTATATCAAAAAGTATAAAGAAGGCTAGAAACCATAGAAAAGGCTGCACCACATAGGCGGAATATCCCTTAAGTAAACCAGCATATAATAATAGTTTACTAGCTAAGACTAATAATAATGCCGTTATTACCCGATACTTTGTATTATTTGTATTCACTTCTTTATTGCACCGCTTTTACTCTACGCTATATATGAGTAGTGTAGTTAGAGTATATGGGGGTGTGGGAGAATTTCTATAGAACAAAAATACAGTTTATGACATAATATATTAACGTTCAAGACTATACTCTATTACTATGATTACAGTACAACTATTAACAAAATTATGTGACTTATATTTGAAAAAATATTTTGTAGACACGGAGCTAAAAATCGCTCGGCCTCCTACCATATTATTCTATTTTATCTATTTTGTTGATGGCTCATCTAGTTGTATTCTTACGGTGATGTTGGTAGTGCACTCTCATATTCGTTCCATGCTATTGCTTGGAACTGTATCAGCATGTGTAGTGTAGCGTTTTCTGGTGCTGGCTGCAATATTGTTATGTCTAAGCTTATATCAGCGCTCTCGCACGGATGTAATTGTACTCCAAAGTTATCGCCCCACCATATCATCGTATCATTTTCTCCATCTCCATCTAGGTCTAAGGGTACTCCTGTACGTAGTACGTGTTCATTTAATGCATAGTATTCTCTTCCATCTATTATTACACGCCATATCTTTAGGGGTATTGTTCCATCATTGTGCACTTTGAATGCTATGTGTTCGTAGTAATACGGGTAGACGTTATACATTGTTATATTCAATGCATCATAGTCTCCATCTCCATCAGTATCTACTAGTTGAACATCAGTACATCCTACATCCTTGCCCTCACTATTATTTCCCGGTGGCACATTAGTGTCTGGTACATTGAAGTCGCAGGTATCTAGCTGTATTACAGTGTTCGGGACGAATTCCCAGTCAAGCTCACCTGTCTGTACGTTGCCATTGATTTTTAGCTCACCATACCACATTGCATACGATACTGTTACTAGCAATAGTAATGCTACTATCGCTATTGGCGCCATTATCTTTTTCTGAAAGTTCATGTTAGTATACACCACGTCTTAGGTTATCGTTAGGGTACCTCGTTCCACTGCGCGAACACTAGTGTTATTTCAAATGTGTATGTTGCGTTCTCCTGGGCTGCTTGTAGTACTTCTACACTCATACCAATTGTTAGGTCTTCTCCTGCGTGTATCTGGGTGTCGTCAGGTATGGTCATATTCACACTTAATGCTGTAGTATTTACGCCCTCTATTGTGTAGTTTAATAGTTTTACTGGTATGGTACCGATATTGTCTACTAGGAACTTGAACTCTGGATTATATCCTGGATATGCATTGGTTATTGTTACGTTTAGTTTTATTACATCGCCTTCATCATCGTAGATCTCTGGTTCTACATAGCATGATGCTACGTCTTTACCCTCACTGTTATTGAAACCTGGGGCTTGCGGGTCTGGTCCTCTGTCACTGCATGCCCAATCACTCCACTCTACATCTACTTCACCCGTATTGATTGTTACATTTATCCTTAGCGTCTCTGCCCACATTGCGTATGCTGTCGCTAGTGATGCTAATAGTATGGTTAGCGCTAGTATTCCTACTATTTTTGAAGATGTGTAGTTCATGTAGTACACCTATTTATGTTGAATACAACTACACCTCCGCTTATATTAAGAATATTGTAGGAAAAATCTGCAGAATTTGAAAGGTATTGAGCTATATAGTATTTTTGTGGAACAGTTTTTCACAAAAATACTACTACTTGTTCACTACCAGACACAAAAGAGTATTTTTCAAATGGTAGTTAAATTTACTAGGTGAAGAAAACGGGGAAATCACTCAGTAATCTGAGCTAAAAATGATTTAACCATAGTTTGATCTTTTCTTGGAAGTGTTAGTTTGTATACTTCTATTCTATCATACATACGCTTCTCAAGTCTTGCCGTTGAACCTACTTCTATAAATACACCTGTTCTAACTCCCGAATCTAATAGACCTAGTATGAACCATAGATATTCAAGTGAAGATATATTGTTTGAGGTTGTAGATATGTATACTGCTGCATACTCATTGCCTTCCAATTTTATCATTAAGTCGAAGTAGTGTATTAGCCCTGATTCTCCCAGAGCAGTATATGATTCCATTATTCTAGACCGCGTGTTTTTCGTAAAATATTCTTTTATTGCTTCTAATAGCTCAATTCTATTATTGTGTTCACCTTTAACATCTAGAAGAGACCTCAGCTTTAATAATATCATTAACGTTAGAATTCCCTTAGGAGTTATCCTATATACTACTCTACTACCTGTTTGTTCTTCTATTATTAGACCATACTTTACCAGTTTCTCTAAATATTCTGATAGCATTTTTGTGTTTAGATTTGCTGCATACATTATCCGCGTCTTGCCTATAGCTCCGCTAGCACTTTTATTAAAAGACAACAGTATATCCGATATGATATTCATTTCTGAACGGTATTTACGATCCTTTCTATAACTTGAAACTCTACCGGGTTGAAATTCCATTATTGTTGCAACTCTGCTCTTTTTACATACTGTGAAATGTATAGTTT
>JALUDQ010000022.1 GCA_027043985.1 Desulfurococcales archaeon | reverse complement strand
GTAAAACTCATGCCTGGTCTTAATAGTTTCTCTGGAGTATTTGTAGGAGGCTTTATTTTAGTGCCCTTGGTGAGGTATTCTTCTACTGCTCTTCTAGCTAGTTTTACGAGGAATACTCCTTCTTCGAATACTAGTTCGCTTGGGTGAACGGGTTTCTTTTCCACCATTCAATCTATCCCTCACGATAGCTAGTATTTCCTCTATTTTAACCCAGTGTCTTCCACGCCAGTAAACTTTACCGCACCTAGGACATATCCAGAAATCCCTATACTTCTCGTATACTTTTCTAGGTACTTTATCCTTTACACGTTCTCTATCTACTTTTAGTAGCGGGGAATTACAGACGGTGCACCGTGTCTTATCTGAATCAACGTATAGTCTTATCCCATAGGTTTTTGCAACCCTCAACAGTCTTTCAACTATATCGTCTTCCTCTACGAGAACTGCTTCTATGCCTTTCCTCCTAGCCCTCCAATATAAACCTCTATCGCGAGTCAATAGCACGCGCTTCTCATTAGAGGCTATCCTCAAGAGCTCCCAGTCTTCATAGTTTCTAGAATACTTTGTATCATAGCCTAGTATGCGGAGCCATCTGGCTAGGTCTCCTAGCATAGTGTCTACTACGAATCTTAGATCATCTGTACTCGTCACTTGCAGCATCCTATTTATGCTAAAATGGGTATGGGGATATAAAAACAGTAGTGTAATGTTAGCCTAGTGTTGCAACATATTCTGTTAGGTCCGTTAAAGTTACGACTCCTACTGGTTTTTCATCATTGTCTACTATTATTGCACCACGATACTCTTTGTCTAGCATTTCTCTTACGACTTCGCCTAGAGGAGCTGTGGGTGGAACTTTGGGTGGACGTAGCCTCATAACATCAGATACTAGAAGATGCATTATCCTCTCCTTTCTATGTTTTGCCGGTACAATGTCGTGGAAAGCGAATAAGGCGTCAGCTACTTCGTCTATTGATATTGCTCCTATAACTCTACCATCAGTATCTACTACTGGGATAAATGTTAGATTATTTGACAGCATGAGTTGACGGGCATGTAGTACTCTATCGGTTAGCTTTAATACAGTCATCGTAGACGACATTACATCTCTAACAGGTATTTCAAGGTCTTCTAACAGTTTTGCTATATTCTTTTTCGTTACAAGTCCTACAAGATCTTCTCCTTCGAGTACTGGTAGGCTACTTATCTCTTTATCAACCATTATTTTAGCCGCCTTAACTACTAGCTCTTCCGGACTAATTGTTAATGGATTGGGAGTCATGAAGCTTGACACATGCATTCGACTTGGTGTAACGTTTCTTGTTCTCTGAGTACCCAACTTCATTATGATGTCCTTCTTTGTCGCTATTCCAACAATTTTTCCGTGTTCAACAACTACTACTCTATCATAACCGTACTTGTCCATTATCTTAACTGCATGGTATAAAGTGTCGTTCTTATCTACTTTGGGGAAATCTGTTTCCATTATCTCCTTTACTTTAATTGAAGGTATTTTCTCGTACTCTACCATTTCCACTCACCTATATTTTAGGATAGATACTATATTCTGGTGAGAGCCTTAGCTATCTCTATCTTAGTGACTATTCCAGCTAAGTTCTCATCGCGGTCTATTACTGGTAGAGCACTAATATTGTT
>JALUDQ010000021.1 GCA_027043985.1 Desulfurococcales archaeon | reverse complement strand
CGTGAAGAAAGGCGAGGTTCGGGGAATAGTAATCCTACCTCCAGTAGAGTTTATGGGTGTTGTGAGTGAAGCAATGATAGCATCCGAGCCCCTACCTCCCGAGTATAAGGGTAAACCAGTACCATACGATAAAGTCCACTTAGGCGAGATAAGGAATAAGGTTGAGGAAATAATCAAAAACATTAGGTAGTTAGGGAACTGATCCTAATGGTTTTCGAAGACATAATCAATGTCTCAAAGAAAACAGGTTACCGCGGACTACTAGTCTATACTGGTATATCGGGTCTAAAGGAAGCATTAGAGGAAGTAAAGGAATTCTATGATAGAATACTTGTCGTAGCAGAAGACTCCGAGAATATTAATGAAACAAATCATAGGAGGGTCATAAAGACTTCTCCTAGAAAAGTACGCAGCCTACTTGGCTACGAGTTTGATAGCATTATAATAGATGTGTCACATGGGCTTAGACCCAATGTTCTAGGAATAACTTGTGAAATGATACGCCGTGAAGGCGTATTAATGCTTGCTTCAACCCAGTGCTACAGTGATCTAAGACTAGGCTTGCCTTACGGGAAGAGCACATATACACGGTATGTCAAGGAGAGCTTCAAGGAGTCTAGGCTCGTAAAGGTATATGACAAATGCAGTGGAAGAACTATTGTAGAGCGCTTAGAGATAACCCCTCCTATAAAGGCTAGGAGGAAAACCAGAAACCCTAGTGATAAAATTCCCGCAAAGATATCTAGGCTTATAGCTACACAAAGCCAGTTCGAATTCATTGAACGATTCCTAGAATTCCTTAGAAAACCAGGCAAACTGCTTATAGGCATAGGTAATCGCGGGCGGGGAAAGAGTGCTGGCCTTGGAATAGCCTTGGCTCTAGGATTAGAGGAGAGATATTATAGTGAGGTACCAATAGTAGCAGTAGAACCCTATGGTATACAGAGCCTAATGAAACTATTATCTAAAACTCTAACAGTTCTAGGATACAGGCATAAACGAGTATACGAGAAAAACCTGGTAACAGGGATTAAGGGCAGAGACTTTCAGTTCATATACTATAAGCCCTGGGAGCTTGAGAGAGGATACCGGATAATAGCCATCGATGAAGCAGCTTCAATAGGAGTAAGTAGGCTTAGAAAATTATTATCACAGTCTAGGAAAATAGTTGCAACAACAACACTCCACGGTTATGAGGGCTCTGGTAGGAGTAGCTTGAAAACAATTAAGAAACTTGTAAAACATTATACCGAAGTATTATTTGAGGAACCAGTAAGGTATTTGGAAAATGATCCTTTAGAGGAATGGCTCTACAATACCTTCATGCTGAACGCTGAGCCAGTAAGCATTGACAAGATAACTGAAACTAAATATCTAAAAGTAGATACAGAGGACTTAGCAAAGGATAAAGAACTTCTAAGACAATTATATGGTATACTCGTATTAGCTCACTACCGCAACGAACCCGACGACCTAGCACTACTACTTGATCATCCCAAACACTTCATACGAGTCCTAGTAAACCAGGACTCCCAGCCAATAGCTGTAGCACAAATATCAGTTGAAGAACCATTAACTCAAGCCCAAATAGAAGAAATATTCCGTAGAGGAGGAATTCCTGGAGTATTGTTAAAGGATAAGATCATCAAATACGGGATAA
>JALUDQ010000020.1 GCA_027043985.1 Desulfurococcales archaeon | reverse complement strand
GGATAACTCGTTGTCTATGAGCTAGTAGGTCCTCGAGAACTGTTATCAATGCTTCCACTTCGTTGTCGGATAGGCTTGTTTTAATCTTTCTTCTCCTTAATATATCTATCATTTCTTTTCTCGAAGCAGTAGGACGCCCGTGTATACACAAGTAGAATCTTAGTACAGGATAGAGGTAGCTAGCAATTGATAACGTATCTAAGTGCTCTAATACCTCGTCCCTAGTATTGGCGAGGTGTTTTCTAGCCTCCTTGACGAAGAGTTTAAGTGTTCTCTTTAACTCGTCCTTATTTGGCTCTCTGAGATGTATGCGGATATCGTTACCGTAGAGTAAGATGAAGTTCTTCCTAATATTATAGTATTCACAGCCGAGTCCGAGCCATTTAAATATGTTGTTAACATCGTCTATCCATAAGCTTAGTATTCCAGATCCTTTCCGTGTCTTCGGGTATTTCTCATTTATTTTTCTAACAACATTCTTGATTTCATCTATTAGGCTATTCTTTTTCACAACAACAAGTACGTCTATATCACTCCATCCTTCAACAAAGTCCTCGCCGCGGGCTACAGAGCCTACGAGAGCTATACACTCTATATCGTTTAATAGATCTCTGATTTTTTCTATGAATTCTCTAAGAGCACTCTTATAATGTAGTGGTATATTGAGATTGTCCAATACATCGTGGGACAAAACTGAATCCCCTAATAAAATGCCTAATTACACGGTATTATTCATTGCCTCTTAATAACCATGGATTGGATTAGTTGTTCTTAAAACATTATTCGCGGTTTCCTAGTTAGGGTTTTGTTATAATAATAGTTTCTCTAGGCACATGTATGTTGATTCTTGTACCGGGTTTTGGCAGGGTTCCCAGGGTTTTCAATATGTAGCCTCTTCCGAGTTCCGCTTTTATTTTTGTATTATCTGTTATCCTTAGCATTAATCTTACATTACAGTTCATTAGTCTAACGTCTAGTACTTCTACGTTGAAGACGTTTTCTAGTGTTTTTTCACTCGTTAATACTATATCGTCGGGTCTAAATAGTACGAGTACTTTGTCCCCGATACTTACCCTATAGTTGTAGTCGTCGGCATTTGCTACTAGATGTAGAGGGTTGTCTAGAAGACTTATGGTTAGTGATTTCTTGGATCTGTCTACTATTACTCCTTTTAGAATGTTTAAGTTGAAGAATTCTGCTTGTTGAGCCGACTTTATGCTTCTAAATAACTTGCTGGGTGGACCATTATATACTATGGTCTTATCCATTAGTACTATTATTCTATCAGCGAGGCTCCACGCATCATTTAGATCGTGTGTTACCATTAGTGTTGTAGCTCTTATGTCTTTGTGTTTAAGTATGTTCTTTAACTCCAATCTAATTTTATCCTTTGAGCCGGGATCTATTGCACTCAGAGGCTCATCGAGTAATAGTATACTTGGCTGGGGCGCTAATGCCCTAGCTATTGCTACTTTCTGTCTTTCACCCCCACTTAAGTTTCTAGGATATTTTTGCTCTAATCCCTGTAGACCCAGTATCTCTACTAGTTCTCTAACTCTCTCCTTGATATAGTCCTCGCTTGCTCGTCTAGCTCTTAGCCCAAAGGCTATGTTCTCAAAGACTGTGAGATGTGGGAAGAGAGCATAGTCTTGGGGGACAT
>JALUDQ010000019.1 GCA_027043985.1 Desulfurococcales archaeon | reverse complement strand
CTAGAACATAGTATTTCTTTAACGCGTCAACAGTGTCTTGAGGCGATATGCCGTTTTTAGGTATTATTGTTACGAGCGTCATCCCGGTAACTTCGTTTACTCCGACATTACCTATTAAAGGTATTTCAGATAATGTCTCTGCTGCAAGATATAACGGTGTGTTTTCCTTAGGTCTCAATGCTACTACGAATATATAGTCTACATTATATAGCCAAGATCTCCTCAATACTAGTCTCTCAATAATCTTCTGATCCATTATATGTCTAAACCTGCGGAAAACCTTATCGTATTTAACACCTATGGTCTCGGATATTTTCTTAAGGCTCTGCATGGCGTTCTTTTGAAGCTCCTTTATTATGAATAAATCCTTTAATGAGAAGTTCTTCAACCTATTATCTATGATTATATCCGGTTCACTCTCTACCATTGAGAGCTTTCTATCTATTTCACTTGGTAAATCTATACTGAGCTTATAGTCGTAATAGTATTCTAGTAGCCTAGGCCTCGGATTATACTCATATGATATTATGAAGTAATAGTTTACCTTGCTCTTATCAAATGCTTCAAGAATATCATCTGGGCTTGCTGTAAAGGGTAGGTAGTAGGAGAGGAGCATTCCATAGGGTATGAGGCTTGCTTTTAATGCTAGATAGTTTTGAGGATAATGGTCTATTACATCGTTTAACACTACTATGAGCTTTCTCAACCCGAGACTATAATAGTTTACTTGAGCACCAATAGTATATCTTCTATTTATTCTAGAATTAATTATAAATGAGACATTACCCTTAGAGTAAGAATAACCCTTCCCTCTAAGGAAACGGTATATCCCGGCCACGGTTACGGGTATGTTATTTGACTCGAGGATAGCATTGAGTACTATGAGTTCACGGTAATCTATGTCTTCTGCAACAAAAACCATTTCTTCTTTCTCCCATAATGTATTGTTAAAACCCAGTATATTAAAGATGCCACTGTTTTACTCCGAGTTAATCACCTAGCTACTTGTATGTTAGAATAATGTGAGAACATGAAGAAGATTCTATTAAACAAATGGTTCTGGGTAGCAGTCTTCATCCTAATAGTAGTAGCAAAGAAAGCGATAATTGTATTAGCAAATGGTACAATCCAGCCGGATACAGGAGACGAAGAAGACGGTGAAGACACACCCTTCGGCTTCTAAGCAGGCTTGATAGACTATTATGAGTGAATCGTCGAAAACATGTTATTAGGAGAATAATTATTCAAATAAACTGTTTTTCTCTACCTCCTCTTTATTGCAGCTGCTATAAGCAATATTACTGCCGCTAATATTAGTGATCCGAGTATTAGTGCTTCAGTTTCTCCTAGCTTTAAGCCTATGAATGGTAGAGTAATTACATTATTACTGGTTTGCTGTACTCTAGTATTGGTTTTGGTTTGCTGAGTTGAAGTATTTGTTATTGGTGTAACTGTCGCGGTCTTAGAAGTAGTAGTTTTTGTCGTTGTAGTAGTCGTTGGACTGCTCGTGATAGTTGTTTTTGTCGGCGTACTAGTTGTCGGCGTTGTTGTTTGAGTTGTAGTTGTTGTAGTTGACGTTGTTGGAGAAGTTGTTGTCGTAGTAGTCTGTGTTGTAGACGTAGTAGTTGTAGTGGTCGTCGTTGCCGTCTGGGTCGTAGTAGTTGAGGTGTTTATTGGCATGGTTGTAGTTGTATTGTTTACTGGTGTCATCGTGTTATTGTTGGTGTTGTTTGTTGTCTGATTTATCTTGGTTACTGTTGCTATTAGTGTATAGGGTGTGAAGTGTGTTGTATTTGCTATTGCATAATTGTCTTTCACTATTGTCGGTATTTTAATCCATGTATTATTGTTGTAGTCGTAGTAGGCTATTGATAGGTTTACAATCGTGTTATTGCTTGTTTCAAGCATTTGGATTGATTCCTTATTGTATGTTACCTCTATTGTTACCGGCTTGTTGAATACTATTCCGCTGGGACCTATGTCTACTACTGGTGCTATTACATACGAGTTCTCGGGTAGTGCTGGTGGGATTTTCATCGGCTTGAATTCTAGTGTTCCAGTTGAAATATTCGTGTCCTTACTTATCTTTAACGTCATGTTACCTACGTCGTCTACTAATACTATGTCTAAGCTTCTATCTATTCTATCGTTTCTAATAATACTCGTTAGGTTTAACACTATTTTCCGTGAAGGCAATGTGTTTAACGGAACTATTAGCTTGCTTACACCAATTAAGTCTTCCTTCTTCAACGATACCGTTATCTCATCGGGTGATCCTAGGAGTCTATAGGCTGTCTTATTATATTCTAATTGTAGTGCTATTCCTTTTGTCTCAACGACTACTGGTTTAGGCTTAAGCGGTTTAGCTCTCACTATTATCTTTACTGGTACTAACATGGAGTTCGGATTATCTACTGATATATTCAATGTTATCTTTGATGCATTAGCTATTATAGTATTGTATACTTTCCCATTATGTTCTCCTAGTACTAGTCCATCACTATTAACTATTACCTCGGGTATACCTTCTTCTGATATCACCGTAACCGCTACTTCACCTTTCTTTAGATCGCTTATATTGTATATAGCGTAGCCATTGCATGGTACTATTATTGTATCGTTTACAAGTAGTTTAGTATAATTTACTAGACTAGGCATAATAGACTGGTATTCTTCTACTACTTCTTCTGATACCCTTATCCCCTGCAACATCGCTGTAGTTGTATATGTTTTCGATTTTTGATCTAGGAGCTTTACTATTAATCCGAGGTCTCTTGGAGCTACTCCCGTGTATATCACATGGAGGCCTCCTACATCATATCTCGTTGCTATCGCGAGGTTATCGTTGCTTCTAGCGATAATCTTTGCTCTAGGCTTATCTACTAGCATTTTTATTAGCTCACTTGATACTGGTACTTCTACACCATTTACTACTAGTTTCCCTCCAATATAGGTTGCATTTGCTAAGGACTCATATACTCCTGAGAGACCGTCCAGAGATTCTCCAGCCTTTTCTACTAGTTTAGTTGCATCTATTCCTAGTTGGCTTGCTAGTAGGTTATAGTAGTCTAATGATATGTTAAGCGATAATAGGTTTTTGAGCGAGTTGCTCATTCCAGCATAGCCTAGCTGCCATCCGGCTTGGATTGTAGAGTTTACCGCATATACTATTTCTCCATCAGCTAGTGTTAGTGGGCCAGTCCACTCTATCCATGGTATCGATAATAGTGTGTTCGGGTAGACTTGTGATAGGATTCTAGCTGCTACATAGTAATCTACGAGTCCCGAGGACTGTAGCAGAGTGTAGAATACTGTACGGTCTCCGCCTATTATTGCTGGATCTAGGAGGGCTTGTGGTGTTAATACTATTGTTATATTATGACTGGCCGCATAATTTATTATGGCTTCCACTTTATCCTGGCTTTCGCTGATTAGAGGTGTAGTTATTACTATTGCCTTAGGCTTTACCTTATCTAGTAGGCTTGGATCTGGGAGCCGGCTGACTATATAGGGCTTGTACTTCTCTATTACTCCAGTATAATTGTATAATAGGTTCTTGTAACTATGGTATTCTTTTCCGAGACTAGCTAGCCCGTTATAGTAGTCTGATAGCCCGGCTATACCCATGGATGCTAGTAGGCTTCCAATACCTGCATAAGTGTTCTCGTTTACAATATAGTTAGTGTACTTGAACAAGGGGTCTACTACTATTATATCAGACTTATTGTTTACCCCCATTAATACTGCTATCTGACTAATACTCTCCCTACCACCAGCATCTACTGCTACTGCTTTAACCCTAATTGTCTCGCCTGGCTTAGAGATCGGGACTATTGTATTGTATACTTTGAGTGGAATAGATGGAGCTGGTATCGTTATTGTATAGTTTCCTAGGCTAGCCTCAATACTATGGATTACGTCTTGGATCTTAGACAACGCTATCTCGAGATTGGATGTAATCTTGTCTTTCTTGAGACTTAAGCTTATATTGCTTGCATCGTTGTAGGCGTATGCTCTAATCTTATCTAGACTCCAGTCGTCAAAGGCGAGTATTTTTAGAGATGTATTTGATGGTGCGTCAACTAGTTTTATATCGTCTACAACACCATAGTTTTCATCAAGTAATAATACTATTGGTTTAAGTTTATCGGTATAATTGGATGGCTGGACATTATATGTTGTCGTATAAAGTGTTTCACCACTACTAGTCTTTATATTTACTTGTACACTCGACTTTACTATTACTCTTAGATCACCAGGCATAGTTGGATCTGATGCCTTTACTACAGTATATAGTGATGGTAGTCCCGGTATAACTCCCATATACCAGTTGGCTCCTAAGCGGAACATTTTCTGATTAAATGTTATCTTATAGCTTGCTCCATGGATTCCTAGGGTTTCTTTAACTGGGTATAGGGTTACTTTTACCACGGCGCCTTTATTGAAGAACGGTATTGAGAGGTTACCGTAGTAGTCAAATACTCCGTCATTGTCTGCATCGTAGTATGCTTGTACGTAGTATGCTCCGCCCCATATATAGAATGTTATGAAACCCCATTGATCCGTATAGCCTGCTCCAACTATACCTATACCCGCTTTATGTATTCTAACAAAAGCGTGAGCAACATCAGTATCGTTTGGGAATACTACTCGTACGTTTAAGTTACATGTACCGTGTGGAACTATTTCCGTGGTATCTACTACTAGCCCTGTATCCAAGGTTATATTCATTACAGCTTCTAGTGTTAGGTTCCCGTTACCGCTTGCTTGAACAAAGTAGTAGACGGGCTCATTGCTGTAGACGAGTGTTTGAGGATAGCGGTCTACCGCCTGGAGGCTTGCTTGAGCGTTTACTGGAATAACTGTTAACGGCGTTATAAATGATAATACTAGCAATAATATCATAAAATACGATTTTTTAGCACACAGCATAAAGTATTACCACCTCTTAAGCTTAGCTTACTTAAACTGAGGTTATAAGTGTTAGTAGGCAACAAAGAGACATAAAGGAGAAGACAGACCCGTTAGAGAGTTATGGGAAAGTTATACTATAACAGTCCAAAATGGTTCTATGATCCACGTATTCTAGGACTAGTAGCCTACTGTCAATCCATGTACTCCTAACGGGTCTTAGAGATGCATGCTTCCAGGCAAACTCGTTTCTCCCCAATAATATGATCGCGCTATAATATGTCGTTGAAGAACCATTGGCTACCACATAGTCTAGTAAGAGGTACAGTCTCCCCCCAACGCGTTTAAGATTGTTTAAACCTATGATTACCCCCTTTACCGTTGTCTCCCCCATTACATCACCATTAGATTTAACTAATACTATCTTACTGGAAGAGTTCTCACTTAATGGGGAGAAAGGCAATCCCACAGCTACAGCTATGTCCTCTCCATTAAAAGATGGCTTGAAGTCTACTATACTCTTATTCTCATATACTACGGTATAATTCCATAACCCGTTATCGCTCTTATACACTCTAACTATTTTTCCAGTATCATATTTTCGTACGAGCAAATAGTATTCTCTCCACGTGTTTTCTAATTTCACTATTCTACCACCAATATCCTTTACACCGAGTAGGATAGTGCCATCGTTATAGTTTAATACTAGTAGTGTTCGACCAGAAGCAACCGCTATAGTATTTGTAATAGAGTTCAGCGATAATAGAATGTTATTGAACTGTATTGAGGGGCTTATACTAAACGTTTTATTCCAATCATAGCCTACTCCATTGTTATCAACGTATATTTTTGAGACGTGTAGCTGTCCTTGAGAGTCTAGGCTAGCTAAAATAAAGAAATTAGATTCAATGCCACATGTTATTGTAGCGTTAACGGTTTTCGAGTCTTCTAGCTCCCATACCAGTTTTCCATTACTATCATATACTCTTATCTCTGCAGCCGTCCCACCAGCCTCAATCCTATAAGATGATACAGCTATAAAGCTCTCATTACCAAAACTTAGTATTGCAACACCAGTTACAACACTATTATTCTCGGATAACAGGATCCCGGGCTTACACGAGGACCCGAAAAACAGAATCCTAGAGGTTAGCAACGAACCATTCACAATGCTTTGAACCAGTATCCTCCCCCCACTATGGGGGCACGAGTTAATTATTCTCAAACGGCCAGTAAAGCTAGTATTGTTTACGAGTGATACTACTGGCTTAAGAGGCCCCATTGTTAGGGTAAAGTACATGAGCAATATACCAACTACAACTACGAGTACGGATATAATGAGAACGCGCTTGTCCAATAAGTCTCCCCACTAACCTATGGTCTAACAAGAAGTAATATAGATATCACTGTTATACTAGTTCAACATCTTTTAAAAAATACTCGTGGATTACACCGTTTTCGAGTTCAACGTGCA
>JALUDQ010000018.1 GCA_027043985.1 Desulfurococcales archaeon | reverse complement strand
AGCTTCTTGAGGAGATTATACGAGGAGCTCTCAAGAGATCCTGGGTCAAGGGAAACATATTATAGGAGAGGTGTTCTAAGCGAGGGAGAACTAATCTCATTCAAGGGACTAGTGAAGGCACTCTACTTGATTGGAGAGGACCCTAGAAGCTTCTATGAGGGTGAAATAGCTAGAAGAATAACAGAATACGTTGAGGGTCTTGGGGGAGTATTAAGCCTAGAGGATATGAAGAACTATAGGGCTAGTTTAGGAGACCCCTTATCCATAACCTATAGGGATAGAATAATATACGAGATGCCTCCTCCCACGCAGGGAATAACAACACTACACCTATTAAAATTAGTAGAAGAACAAGACCTACGGTCCACGAGAATAGAAGGCGTTGAAAGAATAAGATTGCTCCTAGAAGCAGCACACATAGCATACTATATCAGGGACAATTATGTAACTGATCCAAAACATATGGGGATCCAAGTTAACCGTCTATTAGAAAGAGAGTTCCTACAAGAGGCAAGGAGGAAGCTCCAAGAAGAAAGTATAGACAATAAACCCTGTGAAGCAGGCGGCGACACCACCTTTTACGCTATAGCTGGTAGAGATGGATGGGTTATAGCTGGAATACAGAGCCTCTTCTATCCCTTCGGATCATATATAACGGAGCCAGTATTCAATATAACATTGAACTCACGTGCATCATCCTTTAGTCTTAGAGAAGACCATGTAAATAGACTTGAACCATGGAAGAAAACCATGCATACTTTATCTGCGATAATTATGGAGGATAGGGGACGCATATTAGCAATAGGTTTATCCGGAGGCCACTATAGACCACTACTCCATGCACAGCTAGTAACAAATATAGTAGACTATGGGCTAAGCCCCCAGGAAGCAATAGAGTATCCAAGATTCATATGGCATCCATGGACTAGGAGAATAGAGTATGAGAAAGGACTAGATCTTAGAGGACTAGAAGGCTATGAGACAGTAGAGAAACCCTATCCCTCAAGACTAGGGGTTGCGTCGATAGCAGAGGTTAAGGGTAAGGTGAAGGCCGGGTTTACCGATATTAGGGGTGATGGGATACCCATAGGCATACCATAGAGTAGGGTCTTTATCTTCAGGTCTACTATATCAACTTATAATTATTGACCAAATATTTATACGGCGCCGAGTACTCTTTTTCAATGTTAGGAGTAGTGGGCTAGAGAGGTGTAGTAATTGATAGTACTATTAACATTCCTGCTAGTAGTATTATTCTCAATAATAGTTGTACGTATAGGTACAGTAGCATTAAAGATGACTGGACTATCAAGAGATGTAGCAGCCTTTCAAGCACAGTCAGCCTTCTCCGGCGTAGGCTTTACAACCTCTGAATCAGAATACGTGGTATCCCATCCCGTTAGAAGGAGAATTATAAGGATACTAATGCTCTTAGGTAGCGCTGGACTAACATCAGCAATGGCTACTCTCGTCCTAACCTTCGTGGGAACAAGTCCTCAGGAAATGCTTGATCGAGCAATATGGCTGGCCATAGGGTTGGCAGCACTCTTCTTCTTTGCTCGATCAAAACTCATTGATAGGGGTTTAAGCTGGATTATAGAGCGCGCACTAGAGAAGTTTACACGTATAAGAATATATGATTACGAACAACTACTAGGCTTAA
>JALUDQ010000017.1 GCA_027043985.1 Desulfurococcales archaeon | reverse complement strand
ATAAGTATTGATGGTATACCCTTATTTGTGTTCCCCTATAACATACAAGTAAAGAGTATGCGATACTCGACCATCGTGTATAGTAGCTATAATCTTTGGCTTCCATCCGGGAATCTGAAACTCGTGCGAAACTACTCTTGTTCCAGGTTTTAGCTCGGCTTCTAGTTTCGGCCTTAAGCGCTCGTTTACACTTGTCAGCAAGAATAAGGTTACAATTGTTGCTTCAGATATCTGGGCTTTAAACATATCTTCTTGTAGTATCTTAGCTCTATCGCTAATACCTAGTTCTTCTATCTTCTTTCTAGCCTCTCTAACGAGATCATTCCTTATCTCTACGCCCACGGCTTTTTTGACGCCAAACTCTTTTACCGCCATTATAACTACTCTTCCATCCCCTGCGCCCAGATCGTATACGATATCGTTTGGCCCCGCTCCGGCTAGTTCAAGCATTTTCCTTACGACAAGCTCTGGTGACGGTACAAAAGGTACTTGAGGATAATACATGGATTCTCTAGCCTCTTACCATAGAAGACTCTATGTAAAAATAATTTGTTATCAATAATCTACATCTCTTTCCATGTTATTGCATTTATTCTCCAGTGAGCTCTTTAATCTTGCTTAATACCATTTCCCTAGCTTTATCTACATCTGGTTGAAGTGTTGGTGTTAACGGCATGGTCTTCTGGGTTAAGACTGGCTTTATGGTTCCGTCGTCTAGTTCAACTAGTAATTGTGGTGTTCCGGCCATACCGAACTCATCGGTTTCTCCATACTTTATCAAGAACATGTAATCCTCATACTTTACCTCTTTTTCAACACCGAGCTTCTCGGATAGCTCGTCTAATAACTTGCTAAATAACTTATGTAGTGGATGATGTGTAGCTGTTACTAGGATTAACTTCTTTACCTTAGCCATTTTTTACTCCTCAAACCTACCTATCGGAAAACGGTTTAAAAATTACTCTCTCAATCAAAACGTTTTTATTGCTCAGAAAGGCCAGGTTACATCACAATATAGGCAGTTGTAGCCAAAATCATCATCGCTTAAAATGAAAGATTAGGATACTAGCTTGGCGCAGTCTTTAATACGAGTTTTCTGCCATGCCATTCGTACTGGTTATTCTTCAATGCTTCTAGGATCTTCTTAGCTACTCTATCATTTGGGTGCTTCTTTAAGTGGCGTTCAAGTCTTCTAATACGCCTAAGTTTTCTAGACATAAGTGTCACCATTAGTATCTAGCCGTTAACAGCTAGTTTAATAGCTTACTCTCGAGAAACCATTAAAAAGAATAGCTAGAGAAGGGCTCGGTACGCGAACCTTTTCACCATTACGGGAAATACCCGGTTCTGATCCCGGATTCCTCCTCATAGCCCAGTTATTCTAGATGTGGAGGGAGACTAAAATAGGCTTAGACGATAAAATAATGTTTTCTAGACGAACTATATTATACGGGGTAAAAGACCAGGAGGTGAATAGAAGCAATGCCTAAGAAACTACGTTTTGGACCAGCTGGAAAACCCGTAGACTTCAAAGGAGACATGCTGAAAGTACCCGAATACCTCGCTAGCATAGGTCTCGATGCACTAGAATACGAAGCTGTTAGAGGGGTACGTATATCAGAGAGCAAGGCGAGGAAACTAGGCGAGGAGGCACGTAGATACGACA
>JALUDQ010000016.1 GCA_027043985.1 Desulfurococcales archaeon | reverse complement strand
ATGGCTGGTGTACCAAAGAATGAGAGGCATAGACGCGTAGTAGAGGTGGCTAGGTTTCTCGGCATCTCGGATCTCCTCAACCGTTATCCGAGACAGCTTAGTGGTGGTCAACAACAGCGTGTAGCCTTAGCTAGAGCTATTGTCCGTGAACCCCAGGTCTTTCTCCTCGACGAACCTCTAAGCAATCTTGACGCAAAGCTACGGATTAAGATGAGGTTCGAGTTGAGGAGACTATTACACGATGAGCTGGGTGTAACAACAATCTATGTTACCCACGACCAAGTGGAGGCTATGACTATGGCTGACCGTATAGCGGTTATGAATAAGGGTAGAATACAGCAGGTTGGTTCGCCTAAAGAAGTATTCGAGAAGCCAGCAAACATGTTTGTAGCGGGCTTCATAGGAGTACCACCAATGAACTTTATGGAAGGCTCACTAATAGATACTGGTAACGACTTGGCTCTAGATCTTGGACCCTATGCTCTAAGAATCCCAAGGGAATACTATGATATACTGCAGCCCTACGTGGGTAGGGAAATAGTACTAGGGATTAGACCCCAAGACATAGAGATAGCTCTATCAGAGAGAGGGGATGCCTACCCAGCAAAGATAATAGGATACGAGCCTCTGGGAACAGAAATACATGTGCACTTCAGTATTAATGGTGAGAGAGACTATGTGGCTGTAACTAAGAATATAGAGAACATAAGCTTAGGTATGAAGATATACTGGAAGCCAGACCCCAAAAAACTATACTTCTTTGATAAGAAAACTCGGGAAACAATATACCCGAGACCATAGCCCGCGTTAACTTTAAATTGTTAACAATATATTGTTAACACGGAGACGTTAACGTGAGCGTAGTTATAGGTGTGAGAATACCTAAGAGGCTTAAAGAAGAAATAGAGAAGCTCGGAATAAACTATTCAGAAGAAATAAGACAGTACCTTGAGAAAAGAGTACGCGAGGAAAGAGCTAGGAGAATAATCGCTAGAATAGAGGCTCTCAGAAAAAAGATCAAGCCCGTAGAAGAAAACCTCTCAGCCAAACTCATAAGGGAGGATAGGGATAAGAATTGAGCAAACCCACGGTAATCGTTGATTCAAACATTATAGTTAAATGGTTTATACCCGAGAAATACTCCCAGGAAGCAATCCTATTGAGAGACGACTACCTATATGGGCGTATAAGAGTTATCGCACCAATATATGCTCTACTTGAATACGCGAACACTCTGAGAAAATATGTTGCAAGAAAAATATTAGCAAAAGACCACGCGGTAGAGGCGTATAATCTACTAGTAGAAGTAGGAATAGAATACGAGGACATAACACCAGGAGACACGAGGAAAGCACTACTATATAGTCTAACAAACAATACAACAGTCTATGATGCATACTATGTAATCCTAGCTAAAAAATACAATACAGTAATGTATACGGCAGACGAGAAACTACTAGCAACACTCAGCAATAAAGAATCGGGAATAAGGCATATAGAGGAATATCCAATAGATCGCTCTAAGCTACTGAGGATAAAGTAGGATAAGACGTCTAGAACACATAAGAATTATTTTATTCCAGTAACAAAATACTAGTAAACAAGTTTTAGACCATTAACGAGTGAGTCTACATTATTTTAGAGTATTCTGTATTGTAATTTTTATTCTTTTACTAGAAGAATAT
>JALUDQ010000015.1 GCA_027043985.1 Desulfurococcales archaeon | reverse complement strand
TCTGGGGAAACACTTGTAGGCATAGCCAATAGCCTCGGCATAATAGTAGACCTAGCTCACGCAAGCCGTAATACAATGCTAGACGTCTTATCAATTACTAGTAAACCAGTTGTAATAAGCCATGCATGTATTAAAAGGATACGAGATCATCCACGCAACGTAGACGACGATGTACTAGATGCTTTGAAGAGAAACCATGGAGTAATAGGAGTAACCTTCGTTGCAGACTTTGTAGGCGAGGGTAGAGTTACAGTAGACGATCTCGTAAAACACTTCGTCTACCTCAAGGAAAACTATGGTGTAGACATAATAGCCTTAGGAACAGACTACATGGGCACGAGCAGGCTACCAGAAGGACTCGAAACAATTGACGAGCTACCAAAACTCTTCGAGAAGCTGTTAGAGAACGAGTTTACGAGAGAAGACCTCGAGAAAATAGCGTGGAAAAACGCTTACCGCGTAATAATGGAGAATTTAAAATAGTTTTTCTCAACTACTCGAACAGACTCCTAGGTACTAGTATTGTTGCTAGTACCTGATAATCTACTCTTAATTGTTGGAATAATTGCTGTAGGGCTTGTTCTCTTTTAACTGGTACTATAACTAACCCCGGCCCTATTCTCCTCCCGCCTAGCTTCTCGATTAGTCCCTTAGCTCTAACTTTATATCCTCTAGAAATCACAATCGTCCCAACGAGTTTCTTAAGCACGCTCTTAGTGGGCGCCTTATACCTTATTATGAGGCATGGCTCATAGTCTGGGGGAGCAGTTTTTGTTAATGGTGCTTCAGTTGAATGATAGATTACTAATCCCTCTAGCAAAGCATTATAATACAGTTTTCTTTTCTCATCGCTTTCATAGATGTCGTTAATGGTTAGGGCTATTGGTTGAAGTATGGAGAACCCGTTTTCTGATGCTATTTTCACCGCGTATTCTTCGCATTCATAGGGTTTTTCTCTAACTATTAGCAATAAGTCTATATCGCTCTTACCTCTAGCATCACCACGTGCATAGCTTCCATACAGTATTGCTTGGAGGAGACCGCATTTTTCCGCTATTTTTCTTACAAGATCTTTTAAGAAGTCTTCAACTATGTCTAATGGTAGAGCGGTCATCTCTTAGCACCTAGAACGTCTTCAACAATACTTAACGCTTCACGAGCTAACTCTAATGCCTTCCTAGCTAGTTCGCCATCCTCTAGAAGATATGTTCCACGCTTATAGATTCTATCGACTTCGTCTAGTATAACTAGAAGTCTATACTGTACCAGGCCTTCATTAATAGATCGTGCAAGCCAAGCTCTCCTACGACCATGAGTGGTTAGCGTTAATGCTTCTCTTGGAGAAAACTTGTAGGCTAAAGCCATAATCATATGCTCAATGCTACGGTGTACTAGTATGGGAACTGCTTCGGGAGCTATATTCAATGAAGCCTTAGCGGCCTCAATAAATCTACGGGCTGCATCAAGATGTTTACTCCAATCAGCCATAGGGTACGCCTATATTATGCTGTTAGTGCATAATAAGTATTAAATTTTTATGCTCCTAGTGCATAATAGGCTATTCTTTGAGCCCTATTATTTCTCTCGCATAGTAAACATAGGTTCCACTAGGATAACCTGAATTCGGTGGTGGATAACACTTTGTCTCCTCCTTCAACAATATCCCTGTTTTCGCGTCGAAATAGTAGTC
>JALUDQ010000014.1 GCA_027043985.1 Desulfurococcales archaeon | reverse complement strand
TCGAGAATCCTACTTGTAGATTCCTTAAGGCTCTCATTGAAGAGTACTGCCGAGCTAGTAGAGCTTGCAAGAGATCTTGGGAGACCGAGAAACGACTTCTATGAACTCCTCGTATGGGAAAACAGTATAACAGTTAATGGCAGAGAATTAATGCTAGTACAATCAGTTCACCAAGAAGCAATCGTTGTACCAGAAAACATAGATGCTATAAGAGCTATGCTGAGATTAGTTGAAGACCCGTTAGAAGCTATAAATAAAACCGATAAGAGCCTAGGAATAACTGGGAGGCTGATAAACTAATGACATATCCATTAGAACCATCCTACGAACTAGGTTTTCGTTTCAGGAAAATATTAGTGCCTATTGATGGAAGCGAGAGTAGCCTAAAAGCACTTGACCTAGCAGTAGATTTAGCTAAGAGATACGGCTCGAAAATAACGGTAATACATGTAAAGACCCCTAGCTCAAAGTTAAGTAAGAATATCTTGGATAAAGCTAGAAGAAGAGTTGAGAATAAGGGTCTTCCAGTATCTTTTAAGGAAGTAGAAGTAGACTATAATACTTCTAGCATCTCCAAGGAAATACTCGATGAAATAATTGATGGAGGATATGATCTAGTAGTACTGGGAGCGAGAGGAATGACCGTAAGCGAGGAATTAAACATAGGAAGTGTAGCGACATCAGTAGTATTAAATGCACCGACAACAGTAATAGTAGTAAGGTAAAAACATGATCCAGTTCAATATACCCGAAGACCTAGAATGCACTTATACATATATGGTTCGAGAAGAACATACGGCTAAACATATAGGATCAGGTACAGTAGAAGTTCTCTCAACACCCTCTATGATAGCCTTTATGGAGCACGCTAGCTTAGAGTGCATACAAAGATACTTGCCCAAAGGCTATACAACGGTTGGAATAAGAGTAGACGTTAAACACTTGAAGCCCGCTCCAAAGGAAGCAAAGATAACTGTTAAGACAAGACTAGTAAAACGTGATGGTAAAAAACTAGTCTTCAAGGTACAAGCACTATGGGGTGACATAGTAATAGGCGAGGGAATGCACGAAAGATATATAGTTGACGAGAAAAAGTTTATCGAGAAATTAAACGAGTTGACAAAATCTAAGGGAGCTTAAGAAATGTCATCTGAAGAATTATTTTTCTACGGATTAATAGCAGTAATCCTCGGATTAGGAATACCGCTAGTAGTGTTAAGTATACTTAGAATCTGGATGACTCATAAAGCATTAAAACTCTACGCAAAACACATAAAAGCTACAATGAATCTACCCGAAGTAAAGAAGTTTATAGCCACGATAAAGAAGCCTTACATAGAAGTCGATGAAGACAAGAGTAAATCGCAAGTACTAGTTATCTGGAGAGATAGTAGGAGGAAAGATATTTACCCATCTGTATGGGTGTACGTTGATAAAAACACTATAAAACCGTTAAAAATAATAGTGTATAGTGAGGACCCCCATAAAAAACCGAGTACGAGAACACTTTCAACATAAACAAGACTATATGATTACTTGTATGTAATTCCTTCTAAAATAACGCCATACTCCAAGAGTATTTCTACACAAGTCACATAGTACTCTAAACGCGTTCTCAATAATAAAGCTCCCAGATAGTATAAGTAGTGCACTATAACGTAATAGTAATCTTATTCTCCTAGTTATCCCTGTCATCCCACTCAACACCCAAATGCCTGGGCGTGTAAGTAGACAATAATAATTTGTAGAAGCTAGCTTATATTAGACGCTGAAAATACTCTTTAACTAGAGGATAGGGTTTTAATGGTACTAATAGGAGGATTTGATAGAATACTATTATCGGCATCACCACGTAAGTATACTTTAATTGAAGTATGTCTAAGAGTTGAGAAGAACGTAGTACTGCCACCCTTTACTGGCAAAGTACCCAAGAGCCTCTTAATAATAGGTAACTCTAAGCTATATGACATATTTGAGAAACCATTCATAGTAGAATATGATGGTGCTAAAATACAAGTCCCTAAACCCCTCCGAGTAACACCACTATATATTCGTAATAATGGAGATGTAAAGTACTTGTGGAAAAAGAAAAGTGGGGGGCCATCATTAAGGCTTAGGAGGGATATTACTGCTTGCTTTAAGATAGGATTTGAGGAGGGGTTGGAAAGAGACATATATTATGCTGTAGCAGGCATGGATAATGCTGTTCTCTTTGACTCGAAATGGATTATAGAAAGCGTTAGAGTTGAAAAATCATTTAAACTCCCATCACAGTATCCTGGAGTGTCATTAGAGAATATTAGTGGTGTTAGGGTTTTCTTTCGGTCACCCATAAAACTCGTAGACCCCTGGAAAAAGACACGATACGGTAGGTTTCTACCAATAGCTGGAGTATTATTTGCATACAATATCGGTGAATTATTGAGGCTGTTGAAGAGAGACATAGAGTACTGGTATGTTGTAAGCATGGTTTCAGCAGCTCTTCGCGAAACCCACAAGATATGGGAGACTGTTAAGAAAACAACCTATGTCTACGATGGGAAAGAACTCCCGGCATTATCGGGTTACGCTACCTACCTGGTAGACGACGAGATAATAAACGGTATTAGGGGGTTTAGAGTATTCCTTGAAAACATTATTGCACACGCAATGGTAATGGGAGTTGGAAGTAGTAGGGCAATAGGATTAGGTCACGTCGACATATATTTGTTGGAGAGAAACTAGTATTCTGCTATTATTTCAAGTTCTACGTTAACCGCAACCTTTATTATTTTTGTGCAACTGCACAGAATTCTTGGGTGAAAACATGGCCTGGTGGTATGGACCCGGATACGGTTTCGGATGGGGATGGCGTGGAGGAAAAGGTGGATGGAGTAGAGGAGGCTGGCGTGGATGGGGATGGAGTAGCCCATGGCCTGGCAGAGGACCCTTCAGCTACCTACCACCGTGGCAGAGACCTGGCTGGTATCTAGGTAGAGGATTCTGTAGATGGTATTATGGATGGGGCTGGTGGCGCTGGCCAACTCCATGGTACTGGAACATACCAACATACCCAGTATATCCGCCATACACTCCCTACACCTACCCACCATACCTGTGGTGGAGGTGGTAGGGAAATGAGCTACCCATACCCCTATCCACCCTATCCTCCCGCGTACCCCTATCCATACCCGTTGCCAGTAGATCCAGCATATATGATGTACTGGATGATCCAGTGGATAACATATCCATACTACTACGCACTAACGCTAGAAATGTATAAAACAATGATAGAGGTTTGGAAGAAAACACTAGAAGCATTAACTAAAACACTAGAACAGAAAACAAGCTAAGAGAGGATAACCATGTACTGGTGGTATAGGTTTTGGAGAAGAATGATGTATTATCCACCACCGCCTCCACCAATCTATTACCCACCTTACCCCTATCAATATCCCTATCAGCAAACCCCCCAGCAAGCACAGCAACCACAAGCCCAGCAGCAACAACAGCCAATGCCTCCAACACCATATTATCCACCCATGCTAATGCCTCCATTACCACCATATCCACAGACACCAGAAGAAGAACTGGCAATGCTTGAAGAATACAAGAAGGCATTAGAAGAAGATCTAAAGGATCTCCAAGAAGAGATCAAGAGCGTAGAGGAGAGAATCAAGGAATTGAAGAAAATCATTGAGGAAAGGAGAAGAAATACTCCATTCTAAATTTTTCTTCCAATACCTTTTCTAGTCTAGAGGAGAATAACCTGTTCTAAGTATTCTACGATACTCTAGATCTGTTTCCTTCATCTTTATGATTCTCGCCTTCACTACACCGTTCTCGAGAGTTGTAACTTGAGCTAATGCTACATGTACTCCGAGTTTATCCATATATTCTATGAATTCGTCTAGTACTTTTATATCTGGTACTCTTATAATGTATTCCTCGTATACGGCCCCCCCTTCTTCTATCAACTTTATACTATCAATTGCTGGTTTTAGTATCGATAATCCGAGCCTCTTAGCTCTCTCCTCGAGTTCCTCCTCACTTAATCCCTCTTCATAGATCTTCCATATCTCACGTAGTATCCGTGAGAAAAGGAATCCCCTACCTTCATCAAAGGGGTATTTCATTCCAAGCTCTAAGTCGTGGAAATGTGTATAGCTTGTAGTATACTTTAATGCTTTTACACGATGCTTGGGATCCTTTAATACTATTCCCTCTCGCTCTTCTCTTTCAAGCTTACGGATAATCTCCTTCACAGAATCTAGATCGTTTTTATCTATGACTCCAAGTCTTCTAACACGCTTTAATCCAACATCATCTATTATCTCGTTTCTCTCCGTTACTGGTATGAAGAATCTATCACGCATTATATCGAATACATAGTAGTCGAAAGTAGGGGCTTCCGGATAATAATGTTGTACATAAGGGTTTTCAGTCCCAATAACCTCACCGCATACAACGAGGTTCTCTCCATATTTTTTAAACAAGTTCCTCAAGAACTCCTCGTAGAGCATCCTTATCCTAGCAGTAGTATATGGGCATATGTATCCCCCACGTGTAATAGCTAGTATTTGATCGGCGAATAATACTACTCTAACATTATACCCGTCAAGTTTTTCTTCAACTACTACGTCGTCTATGAAGTGTCTAGGTATCGCTTTAAGTAATAGAATTCTCTGAATACTAGGGTAACCGTGTACTATCCTAACTTCTCCATCCTTAACAAGTATTGTTGTACCCTCCCTAAACTTCTTCCACTCACGTCTAAAGACTAGATAACCTATACCATGATACTCCATTGGTCTAAGCGTACGCCTCTCTACAAGGTCTTTTAAGACTCCTTCCTCTATGCCTAGCTTATTGGAAACACTCTCAAGTATATTGTTAAGAGCCAATTCTGCTTAAACCCTAGAGCCTTTACTTAACAAAGACTAATAATCCTAACTATACATTACCAGGAAAGATACCTCATAGATATACCTATAAGGTCAGCCGAGGGTACTCAACCACACCTAGAGCAAGGGGTTCTTCGGCCCTAAAGCGTCTCATCATCCTTAGAGATTACTGGGTAAAACAGTTTATTTATACTTGCCTCAACGCTACAATATACTAGGTATATAGCTAATAACTACTATTTAGTCAAGCGGAAAATAACGAGGAGTGTCACGGTGGTACTCTATGATGGTGTTCGTCATTGATACTAGCGGTATAACTGATCCAAGGCTTAGAGAAGCGCTAGGTGCATTTAGTCTAGAGGAAGTCGTCGATAAACTAGCAGATCTAATGGCCACTGCAAGGATAAAACTGGGTATGACCTTCTACATGCCTCCTTCAATGTTTGAGGAATTGAAGAGATTCCTATTGAGAAACAATGTCAGAGTAGAAGTAGTAAACAAGCTCGCAGCAGTACTAGTCGTTAAGGCGCCAGATAAGATTCGAACCCAGATACCAGCAATTGTTATGTCAAAGTATGTTGAAGAAATAGCTAAGCGCTTATTTAAGGGCTTAAGAGTAGCTGAAGAAAGTGTTAGGAAGACTGCAAGAACATTTGCAAAAACTGATTCTGATAGGAGTAGAGGATTTGAGAAAAGCCGTGTAGACAAGCTTGTAGGCGATATAATACACGATCTAAGAGAAAAGTATCGAGAAGCAACACGGAAGGGGGTAGTAGACACCGTCGTAGACTTTGATGCAGTAATGTTAGCCGTAGAGCTACGTGCAACTATGGTTACAAACGATGAAGGCATAAAGAGGCTTTGCGAAGACCTCGGTATAATAGTTGTAGACCCGTTAACATTTCTCGAAATGCTTAAACGCTTCCAAGAATATGCGGAAAGATCAAGATAAAGTCTCTTTAACCAGCTTTAAAACATGTTCTAATAACTCGTTTACGCCATAGCCTTTCGCCGCACTTATAGTGAAGATCCTCCCTATATCCTTGTTTAGTAGATAGTCTTTTATCTTATCAAACTTCTCCTTGTCAACATCGTCTATTTTATTCAACGCCACAACTATGGGCTTGTCAAAGCGCTTGACTATGTCTTCGAAAACGCGTACTTGTTCTTCAATACTATAATAACAATTCCTCGATACATCGAATAAGTATACTATAACTCCCTTCAAATGCTTTAAAGCCATTATTGCTTGTAGTTCTATAGGATTCCGATCCTCTAATGGTCTATCAAGTAGCCCGGGGGTATCAATAGCTTGTACCACTAGGTAATTATCTATTCTTATATGTCCTAGTACAAGGCTTTTTGTTGTAAAGGGATAAGGTGCTATTTCGGGAGAAGCAGTTGAAATCTTCTTTACAAGCGTTGATTTACCTACTTGAGGCATACCAGCAACTATAATCGTCGGCTTCTCTGGATCTATACTCGGTATCTTTCTCAGCCTGGGAATATTATCTGCTAGAAAGTCAATGTACTTCCTATTCCTCTTGAGAACACTCATTATCCTCCCTATACCCTCACGCCTATACCTCT
>JALUDQ010000013.1 GCA_027043985.1 Desulfurococcales archaeon | reverse complement strand
CTTAGGGTTGGCGAGATAAAAGACTACTTCATCATAGCAGACACTGGAGTACCGAGGTCAACTAGAAAAGCTGTTCTCCAAGTACTCAACCTATACGAGAAATACCCTGATATCCTCAAACACGTATACAATGCCGCTGAGAAAATAGTAAGAGAAGCCGAAAAAGCTCTAGAAAGAGCCGATACCATCAAGATAGGCGAATTAATGAACATTAACCATGGTTTGCTCTCAGCCATAGGGGTATCTGGGCTCGAACTAGAACAACTAGTACATATGGCTAGAAGGAGTGGAGCACTGGGATCCAAGATAACTGGAGCTGGTATAGGAGGTTCTATAATAGCGCTAGCTAGTAGGGATAAAGTAGATAGAGTCTATGAGGCTTTGAGAAGACATGCTAAGAGATTGATTAAGGCGTCTATTGACTGGGAAGGTGTTAGAATAGAGGAAGAGTAGAGGCAATCAATATGGAAGTCGATGATCCCAGATTTACTGCTATAAAACTATTACGTGTATTAAGGAAATACTACACTTATCGCGAATTAGAAGAACTATTTGGAATACCAGCACCCAGCATATGGAAGTATATCTCAGGTAAAATCCTACCAACTGTTGAGAAGGCAAAGCAAATGTTAAACATCATAGTTGAGAAGAAGATTATTGCCGATCTACTGGGGAGGCTTATTAGAATAGTTGATGGAGGTATAATAGATTTAAACGATATAATATATGATGTAGGAGTAATGAAGCTTGTAGGACTAGAAGCATACTATTATTTCAGAGAAGAAAAACCCACTATAATATTAAGCATAGAAGTAGATGGTATACCAGTAGCCCTTAGTGTTGCCGAATACTTTAATGCGAAGGTCGTTATAGTAAAGAAGAGACCCGAGGCAAGCCTAAGAGAATACCTCGAATACAGTCTTATGTCAAGAGACTTGCCAGTAATAACTAAACTATATGTTCCAAAAGACCCCTTTACGGGAAAAGATAGAGTACTAATTGTAGACGATCTCCTTAGAACGGGGAGGACTTGTAGAGCACTAGTAGAAATAGTAAAGAACACTAAGAGTAAACTTGTCGGCATATTCTCGGTTGTAGCAGTAGGTGACGAGTGGGTTCCAATTATAGAGGAGACCGGGTTAAAAGTACACGTAGCATATTGGTATAAACGATAAAACCGGATAACAAGTTAATAGCTGTTGAGAGATATTATCTCCTTCTACGCTTTCTTGTTGTAACCTTTCTGGATACTATTTTCCTCTTAACCATTCTGTCAAAAGCTATCATACCGGTTACATATGATATTAGGATTGATACTATCAATAATGCAACGTATCCTCCCTGGAAACCAGTATTAGCGAAAGCGGCTAGCTCCTTTATACCTCTAAACGCGTAGGCTAATGCCGCAACACTTATACCTACTAGATATCCTATACCATAGCCTAAAGCAGCTGTAACCGAGACCTTATCCTTAGCGTTTAGAAGCTCGCCAGTATAAACTATTGCAGCTACAATACCCGAGGCTATTGATGCTATTAGTACTGCTATGTAGGCTAAGTCTTTTGACACAATTGTTATCGCGGCTACGGGTATAGCTGATGCTATAATAGAATAATAGAGACACTTTTTATCAATGAGTTCTATCATATCTAATCCACCACTTCATTCAATGACGAATACTATCTATGTATGCTGGAACCCAGTTTGACGCTAGAGGAATAAAATCTTATCCTATACTTATATCAACACTCCTCCTTGCAACACTGATTATTAGTTGTCTAAACCGTTCAATAACAGTTTTAGGAGCATTATACCTTAGCCTAACTCTAACCCTACTATTACCTACCAAAACACTATATGCCTTCAATCCAAAGTATTCTAAAGCCTCCCTAACATCACTCTCCGATATCACTGGCATATTCTTTAAGCTACCACAAGGACCGAGCCTACAAGCATTACACGCTAACCCGTGGGAATCTATGTTTGCAGCACAAGCCGAGGGGTAAACTCTTAAGCCGTGTTCTTCTGCTATACGTGCTATCTTCTTCTTTAAATCTGTTTCACGTATCGTTACCTGGTCTCTACTACTCCTAGGCTTCCGCGGCAACCGCCTCACGATCTCTCCTACATCTACCCCCCTAGTCGATAATCTCTTTATTATACCGGGAGTAACCCTCAAAGAGCCTAGAATGATTCCATTAACTTTTTTCTCAGCAGCTAAAGCGATTATTTTCTCTGCTTCCCTATCAGTTATACCCGGTATTATTGGACGCATAAACAAGGTTACATGGAGGCCCGCCTTCCTCATAACCTCTATGGACTCGAAGCGTTCGAGAGGAGATGGTGCATTTGGTTCAAGTACCCCGGCTTTATCGATAGTAATAATGGTTACTAGTACGCTTAAACCGGGTTCACTCTCCTTTAGTTTGACTGCTAGTTCACGTGATAAGGGTATTTTCGTTGAAACCTGGCTTGGCAGTCTAAGATACTTGTACACTGTTGAAATATACTCTAATGCTCTATCTCTTGTCTCTGGGAGAAAGGGCTCGGTAACACTACCATAGGCTGCTAGCGTGTAGCCTGGGTAGACGTAAGGGTTTGCTGCTAACGCATAGGCTAGTTCAATGCCGGATAAATGGTAGGGTCGGGGTTTCATGGGGAAGCCCATATCGGGAACATAGCAGTAGAGGCATCCCAGACTACATCCTACGCCTGTGTGAATAGTTATACCGCATGGTCTTGGGGGTCTCCGGGAATGATGGTCTCTTAACGCTCTTTCCTTCTCCTCCTTTAATAAGACGTTCTCTAGTGTTGATAGGATCTTCTCCTTTCTCTTAATCGCTTCGAGTAAGAGGTTCATATAGGTTACACCGACTACTATCATTGATGCATCGCTTAGACGCTAAGTAATGTTTTCTTAAGCCTATTATAGCTCGTTGGCCTGGGGATAAAATATAATATTTGGTGTTATGCCGATACCTAAGATGTAATACTATAGTGTTCACCCACTAGACGACTCCTTTAATGAGCGAATTATAGTCTACTAGGGATTATCGGCGATAAGCATTGGATGATTCACCGAGAATAGTATTTAAATGCATGGGTTGCGGGATATGTTGTACACTTTCACCGATAACTATTCTACCACATGAGGCTCTTATCCTGCGTAGAGAGGCTACGAGACTTGGCGTTAACCTAGAGTTAATGGAGGGTTATAGAATATATGATGAAGTCTCCGGTAAAAACATAGTATTATCTTATGCGATAAAGCTCAACAATAATAAGCGTTGTCCCTTCCTAGCTAGAGACAATAAGTGTTTAGTTCACTCAACCTATAAGCCTCTAACATGTCGTAGCTTCCCTTATGTTCCAAGGGAAATCCAATACTATATCGACAATAATACCCGGACTATAATGCATAAATCAGTTTACGGTATATCAACGGCATGCACCTTTGTGAAACAATATGCTAATGCTATAGAAGAAGAAGTTAGAAAACATGGTATTCAAAAAGTATTTCCCCAAGAATATCAGTATGCTAGGGAAGCAGAATACTGGCGTAGATGGTATATGAGGACGCTAACTTATCTCTGGAGAATGGGGCTAGTAGACCTCTATAGCGAACCTGTAAACGATGCGGCAGGCGTTAATGCGTATATATTCATTATATCAAAGCTCATTATTGCGAGGAGGACACTATTATAGCCTTATTCTACTAGTTGTATGAGAAAAACATTTATCATACTAGTATCCGGTTATGAATGTTAGCGACATGGTTATCCCCCTAAGGGTGCACTATGAATGTCTCAGATAGAATTAGAGCAGCGTAAGAAGCTGCGAGAAAAACTATTGAAGGAGGGAATAAACCCCTACCCGCATCAGCTAAAGTTTGCTCCTATTCCCGTTAAAAGGATCCTAGAAGCACCTAGAACTGGTGTAAAGGTAGCGGTTGCGGGTAGGGTTGTAGGTGTACGTAGACATGGTAAACTAGTTTTCGTAGACCTAGTTGACGATGGCTATAGGATACAATTGTTCCTATACAAGAAGGAACTGGGAGACAAGTTTGACTGGTTTATGGATAACATAGACTTGGGAGACTTCATAAACGTTTACGGAGAATTATTCTATACCAAGAGAGGAGAGCTTACTATAAGAGTAGAAGACTACATGCTAGCCGCGAAGGCGCTACGTAGTCCTCCAGTAAAATACGGTCACCGGATAATGGATACAGAAGTAAGATACCGTAAAAGATACCTCGACATAATGATGACCCCCCAGGTTAGAAAAATCTTTGAGACACGGTTCAAGGTTATTGAAGAGATAAGGAAATTCATGTGGAGTCAAGGCTACCTTGAAGTAGAAACCCCCATACTCCAACCAGTATACGGTGGAGCGGCAGCAAAGCCCTTCATAACACATGTTTGGGCATTAGATGAAGACTGGTATCTCCGCATAAGCCCCGAACTCTACTTGAAGAGACTCATAATAGCAGGGTTTAACAAGGTCTTCGAGATCGGAAAGAATTTCCGAAACGAAGACATAGACGTTCACCATAACCCAGAGTTCACTATGATGGAAGCCTATGAAGCCTATGCTGACTATAACGATATGATGAGGTTAACCGAGAACCTCGTGTCAACTGTTGCATGGAGAGTACTAGGAACTATGAAGGTAAAATACCCTGTTGAAACAGAAAAAGGCGAAACCATTGAGGAAACCATAGACCTATCGCCGCCTTGGAAGAGGATAAGACTAGTAGACGCATTAAGAGAATACGCTAACCTCAACGTAGAGGAACTATCAGACGACCAGATAAAGGAGTTGCTAAGAGAATATCAGCTCAAGATAGCTGGAGGCTATGAGCGGGGCAGAGCTATAATCAAGTTATTTGATA
This sequence comes from Desulfurococcales archaeon, assembly GCA_027043985.1. Taxonomy (GTDB): domain Archaea; phylum Thermoproteota; class Thermoprotei_A; order Sulfolobales; family WANQ01; genus JALWGO01. The sequence continues at coordinate 1,617 of JALUDQ010000013.1, read as the reverse complement.
GACTTGTAGGTAGAAAACTCCTACAACCAACATTCGTAATAGATTTTCCAGCATCAGCATCACCGTTAACAAAACCCCATAGAGAGAACCCAGAGTATGCTGAAAGATTTGAAGCATACATAGCCGGATTAGAGCTAGCAAACGCCTACACAGAACTCAACGACCCCATATTACAGGCAAAGTATTTCCGAGAAGAAGAGGAAAGAAAGAAGAAAGGCGATGTAGAAGCCCATCCATATGACTGGGACTTCGTAGAAGCACTTGAACACGGTATGCCCCCTACTGGCGGGTTAGGTGTAGGAATAGATAGACTAATAATGGTCCTAACGGGCTCAACATCGATTAAAGAGGTAATACTGTTCCCCATGATGAAGCGGGAGGAAGCAAGGGAGACAACTAGTGGCAAACAATAACACAAAACCACCGCTAAACACGACCCGATACACTTCAACATTTCTAAGACTATACGTGGATTCTCTAGACAACGCTGTTAGAGCTATGGCTGAAAACAATATCGTAGAGCTTATTAAATGGACTTGGAAATCTCTGGAATACTTCATAAAATATCTCTCTGCAACCCATATCCACGAATTATACGATATACTAAGAGACAAGATCTATGAGAGCTATCGTAGGAGAAACATAGAGGTGGACGAAAAGGTAATCGTGGAATCAATAATACCTAGACAACATAAGAGTATTAGGGCTAGAGCCTACGCCTTAGAGAAAACTAGACCAGAACTCAAAGGCCTCTATGAAACAGCTATATGGGCTGAGCCACTATTCCTAGCATTATATGAGGGATACGATGATGAAGAAGAAATAAGAAATATAGCATTAAAAGTCTTATCAAGACTCCAAGAATTATCAAAGCGTATAAAACTATTCTAGGAAACCCTATAATGTGTTACATATAAGGTCTACAAGCTTTTCTGCAGCCTCAACTACATGCTTATTTGGTTCACCAGCTATGTCTAGACATGATACTTGGATTCCAAGCAAGCAGACCTCCCTAATACTCGGAATAGTCTCTCTAACATACCTTATAACAGCATCTAACGGCAGGTTATGAGTTGTTATAGGCTCAAAGGATACTATATCATCTAGGCTACACGTAAAAACAATACTACCAGGCTCCAAGCCAGCTTTAACACCATCAACTACGAGTAGTCTTTGAGGCTTTATCTCTGAGAGCCTATGAGTACATAACTCGAGCCCTCCGGGACATTCTAAGCTCTTAATCTTCAAGCCACACTTGTCTGCAAGCTGTCGGCAGAATAGGAGTCCTACTATATCATCACATCTAAGCTCATTCCCTATACAAGCTATAGCAAGACCTTCTCCTCCGTTCTTCAACCACTCTATTATCTCATTAATCATCTCCACTGTACCATGTAATCCTACTTCTTCTTACCAGCTATAAGTCCTCCCACTAACCCCCCTATAGTAGCAATAAGTATCTTGCCTATGTAGACTATTATCAATCCCAGCCCAACACCAAGACCTATAATCGCGCCTACTATAGCTCCTAGCGGCCCTAGTATTATTGCGCTAAGAAAAGATATTATCACAGCCAATATGATAGCCCCCACTACGCCAGACAATACACCAGCTATT
>JALUDQ010000012.1 GCA_027043985.1 Desulfurococcales archaeon | reverse complement strand
ATAATGTATCTTTTCATCCAGCATTAATGATATCTTTTTCATCTGAGGAGAATGTTAGTAGGCTGATTGAGAGACTCGCTGAAATAGACTCTAGGCTACCGGGCCTACTTGAACCCGAGTACGTGATACTCTACCCCCATGTTGTTGAGAGGTTGAAGAAGACTGGGCTTAAGCCTAGAATATATTTTGAGAAATAATGTATAGCTAGTAATACTTTACCATTGTGATGGGGTTCTTCGGTAGACTTGATATAGGTGTTACTAGGGTCAGCGTTCTTCTCTTTACATTGAATCCTAGTTTACCATAGAAGGGTTCTAGTCCTTCAACGCTGTCAAGGAATATTCTTTTTACACGGTTTGTTTTCTGGAGCTCGTAGGCCATTGCTGTAAGTAGTGCTCTGCCAACGCCTCTTCTCTGGTGTTCTGGCTTTACTGCTAGGGTTAGGAGGTAGGCGTTTTCTGAGCCGTCGAGTCCTATCCTTATCTCAGCGTCGACGTAGCCTATGATTTCTCCATTACTTGTTTCTGCTACTATTATCTTAGGCTTACGTGTTTCATACCATTTCTTCGCGTCTTCTAGTTTCCATTCCATGAACCACTCGTATTTTCTGAAGGCTTCATTGTAGACTCTTACTATTGCTTTTACGTCTTCAAGCCCGCCCTCTCTTAACCTATAGCCCGGTGGTGGGTGTTTCCTCTCTATCCTACCTAGTATCATTAGTGTTGCTACATGTTTCTCTAGATAGCTTGATAGAATCTTCTTTAACAAGTAGTGTGTGTAGCCATGCTCGTATCCAACACCTATGTGAACCTTGCCTCTAATACCCTTTGAGTCAAAACCCCACCTGGTCCATGAGAGGCTCGTTTCTACTACATTGTACTTTATGGTATCGGGTAGCATTGGATCTACGCATAATCCGAGCCATGGAATTCCTTCATTGCGTTTCATTGCCCAACAATATCCTACTAGTCTATTAGAATAAAAGAGTAAGCCAAACTCACTTGGATCATACCATGATGCTGCGAACCAGAGTCTCCTTATCTCCTCTACACTTACCCTCCTATGGCTCCAGGCTTCATCCATCATGTTGCACTTATTTAATAATTCTACTATTTTCTCATCCAGCCTAGTAGATCCCTTGTATCCCGTTGCAACAATTATCATGGCTTACACCCAGTCTTTGAGGATACCTTTTATCGACTATTTATTCTTCTATTCTAGTATAGGTTGCTACGTCTAGTTTCTCTTTTAAGCACTTCATAATATTATTGTAGTTCTCCTTGACTTGTCCTAGGGTTTCAGGTGGCGTTATACCAGGCTTTACTTCTAGGTTTTCTTCTAGTAGTTGATGGCTTACACATGCCTGCATAGTACTTGTTGTTTTCGCCATAGCTGTGGTTTGCTCTAGTTCATCGTATTGTTGGTCTAGTATTAGCTCATAGCCTTTCTTCTTATCGTTTTCTACGCCGTTTACCTGGATATACATTATTACTCTATCTTTGCGGCATTCTACCAGCTTGTTTGCGAGAACTAGAGAGGTATAGTCTATTATATCTACTTCGCATAACCCTATTCTCAGCCCTATTGGTTCAAGGAATCCTAGTTGTTTTAACAGTTTCATCGACTCTATGTGTCCTGGCCAGCGTAGCGTGTACTCGGCCATTAGCTTGGGTAGGGGTTTTAGTGTTTTCAGCATTGTCCGTAGGCCATCG
>JALUDQ010000011.1 GCA_027043985.1 Desulfurococcales archaeon | reverse complement strand
CTGGTATTAGACCTATTAGTAATGGTGGTATAATAGCGGCGAAAGCCTCTATTATACCGCTAAAAGAGCCTATAGCGAATGCTCTCTTCTTATTACCTGTAGCAGCGGCTATAGGTAGGGCTACAGCTAGTCCCTCCGGAACATCTTGAAGACCTATAGCTATTGCTAAGACAAGACCGTCTACGAGACTATAAGTTGCTGCAGCACCTACAGCCATTCCCTCGGGTATATTATGTATTATCATTGCTAAAGCTATAAGCCATGCCTTCCTCAATTTAACCGGGTGAATCCCTCCCTCATAACCCTTCGTTATATGCATATGTGGTATAAGTAAGTCTAAGAACTTTACTACAACTACTCCAAGCGCGAATCCTATAATACTAATGGTTATTCCCCCAATCTCTATTGACGGTATTAGTAGGCTAGTGAAAGAGGCAACAGTCATTACTCCTGCAGCAAAACCCATACCAGCATCAGTTATTTTCTCCTCCAGTTTTAAGCCAAAGAATATTGGGATACTGCCAAGAATTGTTAGTATAGCTGGAATAGACCCTACGATTAAAACTCTTATTAGTAACGGCATATGTTCTAGATACGATATAAATCCTCCAAAACCCTCTATCAATTCGTATCCACCATCACTTAAAAACTATTGTCACTGATATGTTTAAGTAGGTCGTTATTGTTTAGAACCAACTCGTTTATAAGCTATTATTATTAGTAGTTCTAACTGAGTGGAGCCTAGACACCCCCGGCTAGGGGTTGGGATGAGAGGCTCTCTCCCGGCCTTTCACATATCAATATAAGTTAAATATTCAAGAAATCTTCTAACCATATGGATGAATAGCCATATAAGTCTTAGTATTCTCAAAGCATTATAGTGAGATAGCTTATAAGTTACCCTCAAACTAAATTGTATGCGATAAAACTTGAACAATGAAAAGAGTCTAACCAGAGAAGTTATGAGAATAGCATGGCCAATGGTTATTAGCGAGCTTGGTGATAGCTTATACTCTATAACTGATACATACTTTGTCTCAAGACTTGGTACATTAGCACTTGCCGCTGTTGGTGCGGGCTCATATATTTCGTGGCTGTTCTTTGTAGTAGTTGCATTATTTAGTACAGGTGTACTAGTTTTTACTGCGCAAAGCTATGGTGCTAAAGAGATTGAAAAGGCACGTAGAGCGCTGGGAGAGTCAATTATAGTGGGCTTCTCTTTAGCGTTGATTGTAGTATTAATAGTACGTCTTATATCGCCATTAATAGTTGGACTCGTAGTTGGGGCCAATAGAGAACTAGTAGAGATTACTCTATTATATTTTAATACAAGGATTCTTGGTTTACCCTTCCTCTTAGTGGCAGTATCAATGGATTCTGTGGTAAGGGCGGTTGGTGCTACAAAATATTCCATGATAGCAGTTCTCTCAAGTGCATTACTAAACATGATTCTTGATCCAATACTTATTTTCGGATTATTTGGCTTCCCGGCTCTCGGAGTAGTTGGTGCAGCTCTAGCCACAATAATATCTATAATATACATGTTACCGCTAGAGCTATTCTTTCTTAATAAACTATCACTACTACCCAAGATATCACTAGAGTACGGACATGTGTTAAAGGTGTTAAAGATTGGAGCACCAGCCGCATTAGAGAGACTAGTATTTTCTGTAGGGAATAATGCTTACATATCATTTATTTCTAGATGTGGTAGTACTGCTTTAGCTGCACACCAAGTAGGTATTAGAATAGAAAGCTTCATATACATGCCTGGATTCGCGTTCTCAGTAGCAGCAGCATCTCTCGTTGGTCAGCGAATAGGATCCGGTAATATCCCTGAGGGAAAGCGTATAGGTTTAGAAGCCGCTAAGCTATCAGCAACTATAATGACTATTCTTGGAGTAATAGTTGCGCTAACAGCACATATTCTTGTAGCACCCTTTGCACCGAATAACGATGTAGCATCTTTAGCTAGAATATACCTTATACTAGCAGGGCTCAGCGAACCAGGCCTAGCACTAGCTATGACTCTTGGAGGAGCCATAAGGGGTGGTGGAAATACGCTCATACCAATGATTCTCAATGCTACAGGTCTATATTTGTTCAGAGTTCTACCAGCAGCACTACTTATAGGATCCCTAGGCGTTATAGGAGCATGGATAGCCATGTTCATAGATGTTTATCTGAGAGGAATAATATTCCTCACAATATACATGAAATATTTCGAGAAAATAGCATCTAAAGTCGTCTAATAGGTTTATGACCCAGTATCTATTCTTACCAAATCCCCACGATTAACCTGCAATAATTGTTGCGCTGACCCCTTATTTACAGCTAATTCTACTAGCCCATAACTATTCTCATAAAGTATAAGAGCGCCTTCACGCACATTACAGAAAGATTCTTCAAAAACTGCAGTAGCTACAATATTATTACATCCATGCACATTAATTCTTGATCCTTTTTCGGGGTTAAAATCCTTTATAAAGTCTTTGAAGTATTCTGATAATATAACATTACCGTACTTATCGATATGTAATACTTTTAACTCTATGTACCCCTCCCCACAACTATGCGTGAATTCAATGTCCGTATTAGTAATTTCACTCTCATCTATAGGTGTTCCTAGATTTTCTATTCTTTCTCTGCAACAAAGTCTTGCAGCTATTGGAGCATAAATATCCCTTCCATGAAACGTTTGTGGTTTCCTTATCATATAGTACTCGTTTTTATTTAGCAACAGTATTTTTTCTATCCCATCATTATTTGCAGCTGGCAAGAGAACACCATTATCTGGTCCAATAAAGTAATAATTTCTGCTAACAACTAGTATAGACTTCTTCGATTCCCCTACTCCTGGAACCACTACGACTACGAAAATAGTTCCAGGAGGAAAGAATCTATATGACTCTAACAATATATACGAAGCCTCTTCTAAATCAAAACTGGGAACACTATTAGAAATAGTTACAATCCTAGTCTTGGGACAAATCCCTATTATGACTCCCTTAATACTAGCTGAGTACGGCTCACTCTCTCCTACGTCGGTTAATAATGCAATTACTCCAGTAACAGGCTTCACACAATATTACCGTTCTTTCAGCAATATACTATATTTGTTTTACATATATCATATTAAGTATTGTGTAATAATCTTGTAAAACAATGTTCGGGCTGAAAGATTTTGTCTCTTCATTTTAAATAATTTGATTTACGTGTTTATTGAATAATTGTAGCATTTACTTACTTTTATTTTATTTGAGATATTCTTATTTACTTAGCCTTTACCTTTTATTGTTATCCTCTCATTAGTTTAGAATTTATTTACTGTTCTGTCTTTATTTTAAGTAGAAGTCAGATGACCCGTTTTACTGGTCACGTCTTTGTGGCTATTGCAGCAATACTATGGGGGTCTACAGGTATAGCTATTTTTTACGTGTTAGACCATGGAGTGAGCAGATTAGTTGCCGCATCACTGACTTCTCTTCTCGGCGGCATTGTTTTAATAGTATATTCTGGGAGAAGAGGGTTTAAGAGCATGCATAAAGATCTATTAGTTTATGGATCTACTGTTATAGTGTTGTTTAGAATACTCTATGTTATATCAATATCCGTCAATGGAGCAGGAATTACAGCCTCGCTTCTATATACTGCTCCCATATTGGTAGCATTATTATCGCCTTTAATTATTAAGGAGAGAGCATCCTTTACTGATATATTTCTTGCAGTGATTGCTGTAGTTGGTGCATATATTTCATCGAATCCGACACTTAAGATCTCATCAATTACGGGGTTTATTATTGGTATGTTGCTAGCGTTGACGTATGCTATTACTATAATAGCAGTAAGATTATTCTATGGTAGGGGATATAGTGTATGGGAGGTAATGGCTCAGCCTACTTTAGCTTCTATTCCCATATTGTTATTGATAACTCTACTAGTCAATCCTAGAATAGAGTTAGATGTTACTGTTTTTATCGCCTTGCTATGGAGTGGTTGTGTTTGTGCAGGATTAGCATTGATAATATACTTAAAGGGGATGAAAACTGTAAAAGCATTGAATGCGTCTGTTATAGCAACATTAGAACCTGTTTCCGCTATAATACTAGCCTCCATAATTCTAGGAGAAAGATATAGTCTGTTACAAATAGTAGGAATGACTATGATAATCTCTTCTTCAATTGCTATTATATCGAGAAGTATTAGAAAACCATTAGATGCAACCCTATAGAGCCTAAATACTCGTTAGGGTTACATCACAAAAATTAATAAACTAGCCTTATATCGATGCTTCCCACTTACTTAAAGCCTTGCTTAAATCTTCTACAGGTATTATCTCCGTTGCAATCCCAATATCCTTCAATGCATCAAATAGTCTAATGAATGATTCTGCACTTGGTGCTTCCCATACGCATATTTGCTTCCACTCATTTATAGCATTAAAAGACATTAATAGTTTTCCTCCAGGAACTACTTCTGATGGACTATCAATTAATTTCTTAACAATATCTACAGCATGTTTTGCTTCTTTTTGCGCAATTACGCCTGGTATTAGTTTGTGTATTAGTACATATTTCATTAAAGTTTACCTAAAGTAGTATTATAGTATCCGCTTACTATATAGTATGTGCATGAATGCTTCTACAAATAGTTATCAACGAATTTTATAGAATACAATTATGGATTATTCATCGTATTCGTACATGGATTTCCCCAATTCTCGCAAAATACTATATCATGCAGGTTTAAGCGTTCCTTCTCCCTTTTTATCTCCTTTGCTGGTTTCCCTACTACAACAATAGTTTGTAAGACGTATTCATCTGGGACGTTTAGAAGTCTATTAGCCCATCTTATCTTAGGCGGCGTATATGTTAACGAGGCAAGGCCCCTCTCCTCCAATGCTAAAAGCATGTATCCTATAGCTAGCCAAACACTTTGAAGCCAATAAGGATCTCTAGTTCTACCAAAGACTAAAACTAGCACGGGAGCTTTGGACAAATATTCTTTTCTCCAAGAAATACCCTTGTCCTTAAGCCATTTCTTAAACCAGTCTGGAATCCTATCTCGAAGCTCGCGTTCTGCTTCTTCACAGAGTTTTCTTATTTCATTCTTTAATGACTGCTTAGTCACGATGACGAATCTCCATGGCTGCCTATTGGCGCCTGATGGAGCATTTCTAGCAGCATTTATAGCATAGAATACATCCTCTATTCTTATTGGTTCACTAGAGTATTCCCTAACACTAATTCTATTAGAAGCCAATGTTAAAACAATATGGTTGTCCGAAAGCGGTCTTATCTCTTTCATTTTCTTTTCACTGGTTCTCAGCTTCCAAGTTCTCCTTGATAAGTATTTTTAGTCTTAGTCTTTTAGTAGATACTTACTCATATATGGATAACAGTATGGATGTTATGATAACGATTATAGTGAGTACTGAGAAGGCTGAGTACAAGTACTCTCTTTCGCGTAGTAATTGTATGCTTATAGCTAATAGTGAGATTATTGGTATAGAAATTATTGAGTACAATCCTATAATGGCTACCGTAGATTGATTGGTTAGGTTTTCAACTATTAATCCTATAATAACTATTGATAATCCTATAATTGCCCCATATCTTAGGATCTTGGCGACTATGTCAAACATGTTTCATCACATTATTGCTTATATTATTGAGAAGAGCATTCTAATAGAAGCATAAAGGAGTAATAGTGAGAAAACCAGCCTAACATACCGTGCTTTTATCTTACCAAGATATCTAGCACCCAGTGTTGCTCCTGGTATTATTCCGAGAGCTAGCGGTGCTACTATTCTGGGGTCGGTAAGACCTTTAACAATGTATATTACTTCGCCGCTTGCTGCGGTTAAGCCTATCATGAAGGAACTTGTAGCGACTGCGATTTTTATTGGTACTCCCATAACGAGTGTTAATATTGGTACCTTTAATACACCACCACCGACACCAAGCATGCCAGAAGTTAAACCAGCAATAAAGGAAACTGATAGGCCAGCTAGTTTACGCTTCCACGGTATATCATCGATACTTGTATTCTTTTCCTCATGAGTGGCCGTAGTTTCTCTTAGTGATTTTCTAAGCATTGTTATAGATACATATAAGAGCATGGCGCCAAACACGCCTTCAATATAGTTTGTCGGTAGGGATAGTGTTATGTGGGCTCCCGCTATTGCACCGAGGGTAGTGATTGGTTCGAGAAGGAGAGCCATCTTAAAATCAACCATTTTCTTTTGTATATATTCACTAGCTGCTGATGAGGATGTTATTATTACGCACAAGAGGCTTGCTGCAATAGCTACTCTCGCATCATAGCCGAGCAAGAGAACCATAAATGGTACAAGTAGGCTTCCTCCCCCAATGCCGGCTATAGCTGATACAAATCCTACACCAAGAGCACCAGCAAACAATACTATGAAGTCTAGCATCTCCATACACGCTTATCCATTGCTGGCTTACTTCCTACTCATTACTTTGCACTAGGGCTAAACTATTAGTATTGCTGTATTAAAACTATCAAGTTAATGCTGGACTAAACATATAAG
>JALUDQ010000010.1 GCA_027043985.1 Desulfurococcales archaeon | reverse complement strand
TGTCTACGTCTGTTTCGCCCTTAGCTAGGCTTGACGTGGAGACATCGAAGTCTATAACTGTTCCACCGAGGCGCACCATAGCGTACTGGAAGCTCAGCTTGGTTCTAGTACTGGGCTCTAGGAATACCGTTGCCATTATCTTACCTTTAGCGTAGTCTAGGATCCCCTTCTCATCTATTTCTTTACGTAACTGCTCGGCAACTCGTATGAGGTGTTCAACTTCTTCTCTCGTAAAATCTAGTGCAGAGATTATGTCTTTACCCTTAAGTGAAACCACGTTTTACACCTTCTCGGAGGGTTTTTCCAAGAATGCTATATTTAACACTCAGTATAATAGTATTACTAGAATTAATACCTTTCCTCCCAGATTTAACACTATTCTAGTCTTACCGAATATTTTAGATAAACAATAATATGTAATCAACGGATGCTGTCCCTATAAGGATTGGGGGAGAAGGGGGAAAACGTGATAGTATAAAGTGGTTTTACTGTATCTTCTTCTCCTTCATTTCCCTAAGCTTTTCCGCAGCTAGTTTTATCGCTTTCACAATGTTGACATAGCCTGTACAGCGGCATAGGTTTCCACGTATATAGTCCCTGATTTCCTCTTCTGTGGGGTTCGGGTTTTCTTCGAGGAGCTTCTTTGCCACCATTATGAAGCCTGGTGTACAGTAGCCGCACTGGATTGCAGAGGCTTCTAGGAATGCTTTCTGTATTAGGTCTAGTTCGCCGTCTTTTGCTAGACCCTCTATTGTTGTAACGGTTTTACCGTCAACGTCTACTGCTAGGGTTAGACATGAGAGTACGGGTTCTCCATCAACTAGTACTGTACAAGCACCGCATTCTCCTATACCGCAAGCATATTTTGGTCCAAGTACTCCCAGTTTTTCTCTCAACACGTTTAATAGGAGCTCGTTGGGTTCTACTTCTACTGTAACTCTTCTACCATTGAGTATGAAGGATATTGTGCGAGGCATGGCTCGGGTCACCTCCCCTTAATCCTATTATATGCTCTAATCAAGGCGTCGCGTACGATTACCTTGGATACTTCTCGGCGATACTCTGCGGTGGAGCGGATATCGGTTATTGGGCTTATATCGTTGACAACGAGTTTTGATGCTTCTTCAACTGTTTCCAGCTTGAACTCTTTTCCTTCTAGAGCCTTCTCTACGCTTGGAGCTCTAACGGGGGTTGGAGCTACTGATCCTAGTGCTACTCTAACCCATTCTATCACATTGTTATCGTCTACTCTCAAAGCTACTGCAACGTTAACTTTTGCTAGATCCATTGCTGTTCTAGCTATCTTTATGAACGCTGAACCAGTATTAGGTGGGTGATATGGTATCATTATTTCGGCTAAGAGTTCATCTGGTTCGAGGACGGTCTTCTTAACCCATTTGAAGAACTTCTCTACTGGTACTATTCTCTCTCCACGAGGCCCCACTATCTTGACCTTAGCCTCATAGACTATTAGTGGTGGTGCTGTATCGGCTGCGGGGGAGGCGTTGCATAGGTTTCCACCTATTGTGGCCATGTTTCTTATCTGGGTTCCAGCCATTGCTTTAACTGCTTCATAGAGTGCTGGGAACTTCTCCTTGACTATCGGGTTCTTCTCTATCTCTCTAAGTCTTGTCGTAGCTCCTATTGCTAAGTAGTCTCCACGATCCTCGATGAATCTTAGTTCTTTTATCTTCTTGATATTGATTACCACTTTTGGCTCA
>JALUDQ010000009.1 GCA_027043985.1 Desulfurococcales archaeon | reverse complement strand
GAAGAGAATAGAATTATAGGCTATATTACACCACTCGTATTAGAGGAAATCTCCTTCAAATTATTATACGCTAAGATGAGCGAGCTATTAGGTACAACTAATATTTGGAGAATCCGTGAATCACTTAGACACGATGAAGAGAAGCGCAAAGAGTGTATGAGGGTTCTAAGAAAATTCTACGAGTACGTAGACTATCTATACACGCGTGGTCTACGAATAGAGTATCTAGTCTACGAGGATTGGATAAGAGCACTCGATATAATAGAGGAGTATGGCTTATTGCCAGCTGATGCAATCCACGTAGCAGTTGCCTTAAGGCTTAAAGTGAAAGCCATAGCATCTTTTGACGAAGACTTTAAGTACGTGAAGGACGTGAACACCATACCATAACCTGCTTTGAGGGAACCGTCGTTTGATAGTTAAAACAGTTATAATAGGATTTGGTAATGTTGGTAGAGCTCTCCTAAAAGAACTAGTTAAAATCAAGGAGTTCAATATAGTAGGTCTAGCATCGTCTAAGGGAGCAGTAATAGTACGAGACAACAAGGATGTAAACGAAGCACTACTCATTGCAGAAAAGAAACAGAAACTAGATAAGCATAGCAAGTTCATAGAAGGGTTGACAAGCATTGAACTAGCAAAGGAGACTAGTGCAGAACTAGCATTTATTGCTATTCCACCAAGTTATGAAACAGGTGAGCCTAACCGTAGAATATATTACGGGTTAATAGATCTCGGAGTATCAATTGTTACCGCTGATAAAACAGTATTAGCGCGAGAATACGTTGAACTAAAAAACAAGGTCTATGAGAGGAGATTATTCATAGGATACCGTGCAACCGTTGCCGCTGGAACCCCCGTTCTAGATGTTGCTAGAGGTTTAAGAGGTAGAGAAGTCGAGCGTATCAGAGCTGTATTGAATGCTACAACAAACTATATATTATCTCTAATAGAAGAAGGATTAAGTTATAGGGAAGCAGTAGAGAAAGCCATAGAAGAAGAACTAGCAGAACCCAACCCACAAATAGACGCTCATGGATGGGATCCAGCTGCAAAACTAGCCATAACGGTATCAGAGCTGGGAACCCCTATAACAATAATGGACGTGATAAGAGAGCCTCTCGAAACAATTCCAGAAGAAGAGGTAAGGAGGGCTATTAGAGAGGGTTACCGCATAAAATATATTGCTGAAGCAATATTAGGAGAAGAAACATACATTGTACACCCAGCTAAGATTAAGAGAGAAGACAAATTGGCAAATGTGAGTGGAAATATAAACGTAGTAGAGTTCACCTTAGAGAACGAGAAAGTAGTCATAGAGGGACCGGCAGGACCAGCATGGCGTACAGCAAAAGTGATGGTAACTGATGCAATAGAATACCTAGAAACACGTAAACAGTTAAAAGCCTCCTAGAACCCCCTTCAATGTCTCTCATCAATACTGTCAGCATATACGAGTACGTTTACTAGAATAAAATGTTCCTCTCTTAAGCCGAGTTTTCTTCTCAGAAACTCTATTGCATCCTCATCTAGTATATCTGTTATCTTATTTTTCTTTAAGTCTATTAGATTTATATGAGGTCTCTTATTAACTTCTACTCGAGTCTCACCTAGGAGATCAAATAGTTTTACCACTCCTAGTTCTTCTAGCTTCTGTATAGTTGAATATAATGTTGAGAAACTTATAGTAGGAACTCTTCTCCTTACCTCCTCATATAATTGTTTTAGAGACGGATGATTATCTTTGAGTTCTATTAGAGTTCTTACTATCTCTATTCTTTGAGGCGTTATCTTCATACCCTTGCTCCTCAGTAAGCTCAACATATCGTTGACATCCATGCTTAATTCCCTCCGCTAACTGCCTCTATGTCTTGGAGGGTATTTATATTTGATTCTAGCTAGAAACAACTTCTTGTTAGAAATATTTATTAAGCACAACTAGAAACTACTTCCTAGTAGAAATAAGTTCTAAGTAAAAGGTGTTACACAAAATGGCTAAGAAAAACGTAGAAATAATCCAAAAAGCCGGAATAGATGTAAACAAACTAATAGAAATGCTCATAAAAGCAGCTGCAGCAGAATTCGTAACATATTATTACTACACAGTCCTACGCTCCCATGCCACAGGTATTGAAGGTGAAGCAATAAAAGAGATTATAGAAGACGCTAGAATAGAAGACCGCAACCATTTCGAAGCACTAGTACCACGAATCTATGAGCTTGGAGGAAAACTACCCAACGATCTAGTAGAATTCGCTAGAAAGGCAGGATGTATGGAGCCCAAGCTACCGGAAAACCCGTCGATAAAGGAGATACTCAAAGTATTGTTAGAAGCCGAGAGATGTGCTGTCGGAATATATAGTGGTATATGTAAATACACCTTCGGAAAAGACCCTAGAACCTATGACCTCTCACTAGCAATACTACACGAAGAAATAGAACATGAAGCCTGGTTCGAAGAACTACTAACTGGAGAACCATCAGGTCACTTTAGGAGAAGAAGACCTGGGGAAAGCCCCTATACAAGCAAGTTCCTCAAAACATAATCTTTCTTTTTTCTAAATACTATTTTCTATGAATGACCATGTAGCCGGATATTATAGTTAAAGCCAGGATAACCGCTAAGACAATACTATCGCCAAGCACCCATGTATCCTGTTTATCCTCATCTACAACCTGGCTTGTAGCTGGCTTTAACGTAATGGTTTCCTGAATAATGGATACATTGTCTGATGTCACCGTAGTGTTTTCTCTAGTAAATATAGGTGTACTACTAGTTCCCCCACTACCAATCGCGACCACAGTAATGTTTTCTGGAGGAGGTGTTAGGGGTAGATCTTCAGCCTTGTAATCCCACATGCACTTAGCTGTGGTTTTTATTAGTGTTCCTTCGGGAATCTCCTTTACTACCTCATAGTATGGTTTCCACTCGCCCTTAAAGTATATGAGCCTACTATTCCATCCAGCCATACCCTCCCTAACAGTCTTTATGATTACGTCTATGTCATTGCTTGTTAATCCTTTTATTACTCCTATCATAGTGAGCCATTTCAACTCATATTTAAGTGCCTTCTTTAATAGCTCCTCGGTTATATTTGGTGATGGTTTTACGTAGTCTTCAACTATGGTGTTTGCCTTAAAGTCTATTGTTGTAGTATTGACTGTATTGTTTAGGGTTTTCCTTAGCTCATCCAATACTATCTCGTCGTTAACATTATCCGCAGTCTTGATTGACAAGTATATTGTTGTCTTATTACCTCTATATGTGATCATCATGTTTCCCGTAAGCTCTATGTCATTGATATCTTTTTGAATTATTGCCTTAGCGTACCCGTTGTTTTCCTCTATATTAATGCTCCAGTTAGACCTCTCTAGCCTATCCACTATTTTCTTGTAGTCTAGTTTAGAGCTTACTTCTGCTTTAATTGTATATATTCTAACTGTTTCTTCTACAAGTATTGTTTTACCTTCAATTCTAATACTAACATATTCTTCTGCGTCTGGTTTAAATGATACTGGTTGTAGTGATAGAACCACGATAACGTCTTCGGGTGCTACATGGCTCCTCCACACATAGGTTTTCCCCACTCTATCTGCTATCACGCCAGGCACACGGTCTAAGATATCAAGATTATACTTTATACCAGGTTTATTCAATACTACCTCGAGAGAATATCTATCACTCGGATCAAAGCACGCTAAACCAGCTACACTTAAACCAACGACTACCATAAATAATAGTACTACTGGAGTCCTAGCTAGACTCGTTTTCCGCCACCCATATAGTTTATTTGTTAGGAGTTCTTGTAAAACTATCCCATAGAACAGGTACTGGATTTTCGTACTGGTTTCTGAAACGCTTAGGAGATACTAGATTAATTACTCCTAGAACCAGAGTATAACTGGATGAAGACGCTTACAAGGGTTGACCTCAGCAGATTAGAGGGGATGATAGGCGAACCCGCGTCTGACAGTTTCCTTCTTCTATTATAGAATAGAGTTTCTCGAAGAATTGAATGAAACAAAAAGACCATAGGGTCCCCAGTTTATGTAGTCGTGGTGTTAAGTAGGGTTTAAACAACAATATATAGTGAGATGAAAATATGTTAGATGTACTACTATCCTGGCTTGGAACTAATTTAGGGAAAACATATACTGTGCTAAGCGTAATATTACCAGTCTTAATCACGTCTACATGGATAACCCTATTTGCACTACAACACCATTTCACGAGACCCTCAAGCAAACATAAAACGAGTTAAAAACTATATGATAGGTGGTACATCACCCATTTTCTCCCTAATACGCTCTTCTAGAACCTTAACCCACCAGGGCTCGCGTATCCCGGTAATACATCTATCACGAGTATAAGCCTTAATATCGAGTACTGGGGTTCCATCAAAGACATCTAGACCTCTAACTCTTAGGAATCTCCCATTCCTCTCAATGAGTTCAACTATACTTAACCCTATAGGATTAGGTCTATGAGGAGAATCTGTACAAAATACCCCAACCAAGGGGATATCATCTATCCTTATCCCAAAACGCTTAAGCCTCCTAGGTCTAACACGGAGAACCTTCCTCTTCTCACCCACACTCTTGTGTAAGAAGGTTAAGAGAATGATATGCGAGAACTCCTCAATACCCTCCAAGCCCTCCCCGTATTCGGGGAAAACTTCTACAATACCTTCAACGCCACTCCAAGCCTTCTTAACCTCTTCATCACTTAGATCAACGTGTACTACTCCTATAGGCTTCAACACGATATCCATGAACCAGAAACACCCTCCACAAAGAAGGACGGAGCTACAAGACTATATAAGGATACGTTGAATACATGGAGAAAAGACTATCATCCCACTAGGATCCTCCCCAACCCTTTGCTTAGAGGCTGGGAGGCTTCCAGTGGTCTACTAACCCTATATGCTCTCGTAAAAAACTCGTAACTTTACCTGGGATACTGTTGCCCCGGAGGAGGCTGTTGTGGATATTGTTGATACTGTGGTGGCGGCTGATAATATTGTTGTCTCATATAAGCCGATTTAGCTAATACTTCATCTGCATATATTTCACTAGATACCTTTAGAAAACTCGCAAGCCCACCAAGACCTATGAGAGCCCCACCTATAATTATCAGTATAAAGCCTCCGATAAGTGCCGCTACACCCACTGCTTGATGCTGCGAACTAGTCATATACGCTGGTCCTACTCCAGCCATTCCTGCTCCAGCTGCTATCAATATTCCCCCTATTATCGCCCATACTATGGTGAAGACAACTATTTTTAATGCTCCCTTAAAAGCTGTTCCCCAACCAGTCAAACCGGGATTCCTCCCTACCTTAAGTACACTACTTGAAAACAATAATATAAAAGTTTAAATCACTAACAATATATAATATACATAATAATGATTCAAATAAAATACATTCAAAGAAACTTTCAACACTAATACCCGGACATAAAATACTTGTTTGAAAAGAGTATGTATAGTGTAAAAACTATTTTATCTTATTAGCGTTCTTGTACAATACGTATAATATTATAACTACCAATGCTATGATTAGTGGTGTTAGTGTTGGCTCTGGAATGGGTGCTACTACTCCGATGGTAGGTGTTGCTGATGCAATAGTGAATACTTCTCTTGGTATAGGACCGTCTACTCCATCATTTATCCTCTGAATAGTGTAGCCTTGGGGAATATTTGAGACATCTACTTCACCGTAGCCGTCGCTTGATATATACCAGTCAGTGTATCCGGCTGTCTCGTTACCCCACCATACGGCGTCTATTACCATGTAGAAGTCATAGGATTTCTTGAATAACAATACTTCATCATATCTCTCGTAGAGATCCATAGAACTTGTTGTGGGGTCGCAGAGATTTGTATCTGCTTGGAGGTCTGGAACGTTTGGATCTGCTCCAGTTATTTCGAAGCTTGGAGTGAATCCATAGGTTGACTCAAAGGCTGTTGCATTGTATGCTACTATAATATATTCTCCTGGCTCTAGGGTCTTATTGGGGAATATGTAGGCGCACTCATAGGATGATGTTGTCTGCGTATAGGTGTTATAGTAGTCTGATAGGATCCAACCAGTAATATTATATGGGGTTGACGTTGGATTATATATTTCTATCCATTCATTGTTTTTACCGCCAGCTTCTATGTAGACTTCAGAAATCACTGGATGCATAGCCGTCCAATTAGACCCATACCATTGTCTCCATGTCTTAAGATTAGCTTGTGCTAATGCCTCGGCTATTACCGGGTCACGTATAACCACTAATACCTCGTCGTTACTAGTGGTAGCTGTTCCCGTAGGATTATAGCTACCGATTAAGACGGTATTATTGTCTATTATGAAGAGCTTGTTGTGTAGCTTGTAGGGGTTACGGTCGAAGGCTAGTGCTTTAGTATTGTTACGGTATAACCAAAAATATGCTGAATAACGGTAATCCTCGTTTAACTCGTCGTCAAACATTCCCCTTACATCTACTCCACTCTGGTTCCTTGATATTATTTCGTTTAAGATATTCTTAATGGAGCTGCTAGTAGTCATGAGGTATAATGAAAAGTATATTGACAAATTAGCTCTACTCACCCAGTAGTATAATGTATC
>JALUDQ010000008.1:328-6619 GCA_027043985.1 Desulfurococcales archaeon | reverse complement strand
TCAATATAGCTTACCGTGAGATAAGGATAACCGAGCAAGAGGTAAGGGATCCAGAATACATTAGAATATACATTAACCAGACTATTGCTCCAGGAGGATACTGGTGGTTATTCCCTAAGGGAGAGAGGAAAATCAATGTTGGTCTTGGAGTAATGGGTGGAGCAGGCTATCCCTCACCTAAAGAGATATTCTACCGCTACCTAGCAAATAGAGAAGACGTTAGGGGAGAAATAATACATGCTGCTGGAGCACCAGTTCCAACAAGGAGACCTATAAACAGCCTAGTATGGAACGGTATAGCTATAATAGGTGATGCAGGCTATACCGTAAACCCCATCCACGGCGGTGGGAAAGGTTCAAGCATGCTAGCAGCATATTGCGTTGCCGAGGCATTTGAGAAAGCCTATGACAGAAATGATTTTAGTGCAAAGAGTTTATGGCCAGCAAATAAATGCTATATCGAGAAATACGGTGCTAAGCAGGCAAGCCTTGATATACTTAGACTCTTCCTCCAGCGTATGAGCAATGATGAGTTCGAGTTCATTATATCTAAGAAGCTTGTAAGCGGAGACGACCTCTATACTATTAGTAGTGAAGCTCGAGTAACCTCTAAGATAGTTTTAAGGATTCTAAGAGCGCTTGTAGCCGGGATATCGAGGCCTGGATTACTGGCTAAGTTGAAGAAGGTTTCAGACTATATGGAGGAGATTAGAAAATACTATATGAGCTACCCTGAAACCCCTGAAGGCCTTGATAGATGGCTTATTGGTCTCCGAGAAATATATAGTAGGTTTAATAGAGAAGTACTAGGATAAGAAGGCTATAAGGTATATTATGAGGAGCTGGAAGAATAGGTTCAATATGAATTCAATATTTATTGTTCTTTCCACAAACCCTCCAACTTCTTCGAGTAAGCCCAGCATATCATAGATAGCCTGGCCAACGAATCGAACATTATCAACTACAACCCTCTTATAATACGCCTTAGCTTCTCCGAGATCAGATATAGCTGTTTTAATAGACTCTAACACCGCGTTGGCTAGCTCCTCACTATACCTTACTGGAACATAGGGATGATCGGCTAATGTAGCCGTACATGTATGATCATCCGGTGTTATTGGCTCGTAATCATCTAGTAGTTTTAGTTCGGAAACATGTTCTTTTAACTTAGCTCTTGTTTCAGGGAACATATTGTTACCGTAGATATATGTTATACCAACGCGTTTACTGTTGCATTCGAATACAAGACTCCTAATCCTCCCGCTACATAAGCCAAGATAGCCGCTTGCCTCAACTCTAGCCTCACCATATCCCACTCGAAGCCTACACTCTCTTCTCTCTCTTACTGCTTCTACTACTTTCCTTAATAGTGCTTCTACATCCATTCCATTAAAGTCTTCACTCGTATAAGAGTTATGGGAATCCACTATTATCGGGAGAACATTTGTTTCTTCTCCTATTTTTTCAGCAATATCTCGGAGTTTCGATGGGAGATCATCTATACCTTTATCTCTCGTAACGAAGAGGAGAGATACTTTATCGAAGGGTATTACTAGTGCCTCCCACTCCCCCACCTTTTCCCGGAAGAACTCCTTAGGAGCCAATCTGATACCTTGTGCTCGGGGTATTTCCTCAGCTATCCTCCAAGCTATTTCACGAGCATAGTTTGCTGATGGTAGATTATGGTCGTGGCTCTCTGGGCCGTGGAGAGCTAATGCGATATATCCTTTTGACTCCATGGCCTTGTCTATGAGGTAGGGCATCATGCTACTACCAACGTTTTTAAATGGGCCATAATGTATTTCTGGAACTATCAAGGCTATGGGCCTAGAGTTCTTCTCGAACAATATTACATCTATTCTAGCCCTTCTGGGAACCGATAGACCAGACAATATCTTCTCCATGGGCTCAGCTATATTAGACAACCAGTTTGCGAGAAAAGCTCGTGCAAGCTTAAGGGGATCAAGCCCCCAAGCCTTCCCTCTAGCAATAATCAAACGCATATAGATTGCATGAGTGATTAGAGTTGCTGCAAGAACTAGTATGTTAGCCAAGACTTCTTCTAAGTGAAGCCCAGTAAATAGTGAGTAGACAACATATGATGTAGCCGAAACAGCTATACTAAACAGTATTGCAACGCCTAAACCACTTATAAGGCCCATTAATGCTATGAAGACTATCCCACTACTACTCGTAAAAACGAAGCCATGGAGACCCGAGGGAAGAGCGAGCAAGTCTACTATAAGACCCACACCTAGAGAATACACTGCAAGCCCTAAAGCCCTCCTCACGTTAAAGGGTTTACGCCTTGAAAGAAAGAGCTGGAGGAGTAAAACATAGACCAAGCCTCCGACGAGATAACCTATAATATAGTTGTACCCCCTAGTATAGGCGTAATTTACGAGAGCTGGTATAAGCAGTATAACTATAATAGAGACTACTAGAACCCTATTAGAAGGCAAAACCGTGAGCTTATTATAGAATCTCCGTGTAACCTCTTCTCTCCCACCACTACTCATCATAGTACACCGCTAATGCTATATCATCCCTTAGACACTCCTATACCAGGAATCCTACTCCAGCAAACCCCGGGGTTGAAGCCTAGAGTCGGGGGTCTAACCATGTCTTGGATAGAAGAGGTTAAAGAAATTTTAAGAGAACAGTTGAAAGTGGACAAGATCAGACTGATAGAACCACACGGGTTTGAGGACTGTTATCTACTTGTAGTAGAGGTTGGTGATGACGTGTTCTTAATAGGATTGTGGAGTGGTAGGAAGGCACTCTATGCTAAGATAACGCCAGCAGTGAGTGCTCCTACTAGGTGGGATTGTAGGAACCTAGAATATACTCCAGTAGGCCTCTACGCCTTTGCTGAAGATCCCCGAGAACTAGCTCAACGAATAAAAGAGAAGTTTCCAATAGTAGTAAATATTTCAAAGAACGTTCACTTAACGATAACATAGTGCTACTTCACGATTCCTCATGTTACTTGGGGTAAGACTATTATGCGCCTCCATTCCAAGTCGTCTCTTATACTAATTAATGCTATCTCTAGACTATAGTCTTCTAGATTGAATTCTCCGAGACTTATTGAATAGTAGCCTCTCTCAGCCATTCTTTCTTCTCTTTCTAGCATCTTATCATAGTAGCTGAAAGCCTGGTATGAGCTCGCTTCTATGTATAGGTCTATGGGTGCTTCTCTAACCTCTAAGTCTATTCTAATACTATACTTACTGTTAGCGCCTCGCTCTGCTACAACATAGACTAACCCTAAGGGATCGTCTATAAACTCTACTTGAAACCTAGAAGAATAAACAATTGTATCGGACCGGTAAACCCGTAGATTAAACTCATGTTTTCCGGGAGGAGGATTTACAAAGTCTACGAGTATAATTGAGGTATCACTGTTATAGATTACCTCTCTAAAAGACTCATTAAGTCCATGTACCTCAACTAAAGCTACATCTAGTTCTCGTGGAAAGACTGTTATAACCTCAAACTCTACCATACCATTACTTATCGGAACCTTATCTGGATACTCTATAGTTACCCCATCCTCACTCTTAAGCGTTTCAAACCACCCTTTCCAAGTCAAGCGCCAAACGATTCTACCTGCACTCTAGGCAAAGGGGGCAAAATATGTATATTCAATTAACGGTTTAGAGAAGTATTAGAAAGAATTTATGGAGAGCTTATACTATTTCTTATCTCGTATATTAGCTTAAAGTTTTACTCGAGTAGGAAGTCTAGGTCTACGTTGCTTGGGCCCTGGCCTCTTATGTGTTGTTTTAGGTATATCAGTGCTCTATTTAGCGCCTCACTTGAGCTTGATCCAAACTTGTCCTTGTATTCTTCTGCTACGTGTTTTATTGCCTCCCAATCCGCCTTATCTCTTAATAGGATCATCCAACTCTCATTTTCCCGGTGGTAAAATACACCCATACCGTAGACGTATTCGTCCTCTGCTAATAGGATTGAGAGGATTCTTGTGCCTTCATGAACTATTATCTCGGCGTCTGGAAGCTCTTTTAATCTAGACATGAGGGCCTCTACGGGGAAATCCCCTTTTGGAGGACCCTCCCATACTCCTAGGATACGGATTTTCCTAACCATTTTTGAAAAACCTCCTCCACAAGACTAAGAGGGTTATTGGGGATAAAAACACTTTATTTTATTACAAATAACGTTCTTCTTAGAGAATAAATGTGCTGGTTTGAAGAGAACCTACCTGGATATTATTGAAATACTTGTGGTCTAGACTACTTTATTGTCGAGTAGTTTTCTTGAGTATTTCGTCGAGTGCTTTCTTTAGGGCTTCTATTAGGTATCCTTCCTCCCCTGGCACTCCTTCTAAGACCATCTCGTTTTCTACAAGTATTCTCGGAACATCAATGTCTACGTCTTCTTCAACTATTTCGAGAGACACATTGTATTCTTGTTCAAGTAACTCTTTTACTTCTCTCAGCCACGATGAAAGAGTGTACCTCCAGTAATCACCACTCCTACCTTGAACTCTTACGCGTAGCTTTGCCAATTTCCCTAAGCCCCGAGGATCTCCTCTTTGCTTAGAACAAGAATCTACTCCTATACCTTATGTAGAATCTATCGAATTCTCCTCTAGGCTCCTCGTATTCTACGTCAACTCTCTCGACAACTGCTGCGGGAGGACCTCTTCTAACAACGTCTAATAATGCTTCAACTTTATCTCTAGGCCCCTCTGCTACAACTTCAACGCTTCCATCAGGCTTGTTTTCAACATATCCTTTTACCCCAAGTCTATCGGCATACATCTTAGTATAGTATCGGAACCCTACACCCTGCACTATACCATATACTCTAACCCTAACTCTAACAATATCCCTATTACTCATAGAATCCTCCCTCCTCCTAGGACTTGTTCTAATCTCGTTTTAGACAATAAAGTTTTACTTCGAAGAACCCTATTTGCTGTACTTTCCCCAAGACGTGATAAGGGTCTTGCTGGGAGGGTTCAGTGGATCGGGCTCCGGGCATCCCATGTATTTCCCGATGGCGTAGTCTTCATCACCTATACCGAGCCCCTTCTTCATCCCAGCCCCAGTTTGTCTAGGGGGTGTCTGAAGGGTGTCGCGGGCTAGTTAATAGTTTGTTCATTAATGTTTTTAGGTGTTATATCTACTCTTTTACTAATTAGTAGGGTTATATGGGCCTTGGATATCACGTTGAGTGTTAAACGTGTTTTCGAGGAAATCGCTGTATCTTATGGTTACCTGAGGCGTCGTCTTTGGGCTCCGGTAGGAGTTGTTGTTAGGGGTCCAGGGGTTTATCTTGATGGGGGCTGTGGGCCGGGTCAGTACTCTCTTTATGTTGCTGAACGTTTTGGAGTGTGGGTTGTTTGCCTTGACCTTGCTTTCAATATGCTCGTGTTAGCGTTTAAGAGGGCTAGGCGTAGGAGTGTTGATGCTTTAGTAGATTTTGTTGAAGCGGATATGTCTAGTCTTCCTTTCCGTGAAAACGTTTTCATGGGGGGCTTCTATGTTGCTAGCTTACATCATAAGCCGTGGTGGATTGGTAGGTTGAGGGTTTTGAGGGAGGCTTGGAGGGTTTTGAAGGAGAACTCGTTGTTGCTGGTAACTGTTTGGAGTCTACTGCAACCGAGGTTTCTGAAGGTGTTTTTTGATTGGGTGAGATATAGGCTTCAAGGCATAAGAGTTGAGTTGGGTGACACGCTAGTACCCTGGCGTAGAAGGGATAGAGTTCTCTGGAGGTATTATCATTTGTTTACTCTATACGAGCTAGAGGACTTGCTTATATACTCGGGTTTTAGACTAGGGAAGTGTGGTTCGCTTAGAGTTAGAGCTAAGGTCTTCCCCGAAAACTATTACTGTATCGCAGTGAAGGATTATTAGACCTCTACTACTCCCTGCAACCGTATCATTGGGGCTATTTCCGCAACCCTATGCCCCTTCTCGAAACTATATCTAAGCCTACTAGTCCTTGTCATTGCATCAATAGTTGTTAGTGCTTTAAGTAGTGGCAGTCTAATGAGCCTCAACTTTACGGGTTTCTCAATCTCTTTTTCTACAAGCCAAGCCGCTTCGGGGTAAATGGTTACTGTCTGCCCTCTTAGCTCGGCTCTAATAATACCATCAATTAATAATCCCTTCCTAGTCTCCTCTACTAGTTCTCTCATCCTCCAATCACCACCCGCTACAACTAGTGTTGAGTGCATTGCCTTAGGCTTATGGAATAAGCCTCTAGCCTGTCCAGGCCTTGCCTCCCTCCCATCTAGTATTGTTTTAGCAGCACTCT
>JALUDQ010000008.1:0-318 GCA_027043985.1 Desulfurococcales archaeon | reverse complement strand
GGTGGTCTACTATTTCTCCATCCTCTACTAGGGGTTTTCTCACCGATTCAACTGCTTCGTCGTCAAACATTCTCCTGGCAGGGCTCCAGGGATAGTAAGGGTCATCGTAGACTGTTATGCTAGTCGTACTAATCCGAGCACCAACTGGTAAACTGCCTGGTTGATCACCTTCCAAGAGGTGTGCTAGTTCGTGGAAGAATGCTCCTGAAGCCTCGTATCCAAGTATTAGAGTCCACTTACCCGAATCTAGTATACTTAACTTCTGAGCGTTTAGGTTAGCCTTAAGCTTTCTCAAAGCTTCTTCTACTAGTTCATCTA
>JALUDQ010000007.1 GCA_027043985.1 Desulfurococcales archaeon | reverse complement strand
ACAATCTCTATATCCACTATTCTTGACAGGAGTTTTATGAAGGGACAGTTGCGGGCTATTTCAATTATTTTCTCGGTTCTTGCATTAGTATTTGTCTTTATTTTTAATACTAGTTTTTGGAGTACTGGGTTTTCTTCTAGAACGTTTTTGTAGTGTGAGAAGCCTTTGGCTTCTACGGTTATCTCGCTTTCCCGGGCTTCAAGGTTTTCTACTAGTTTCTTTAACACGCATGCTGATAGTATTGTCGCTATGAGATTCATTGACACGTCTTCTATTTTTAGTTCTCCTATTGGTGTTGCTATTTTCTCTGGTTTAGTGTATACTGCTCCTCCTTCAGCAATTAATACTAGTTCTCCCTCGTTCACGGTTTTCAGCCTCTTTTTCAACTAGTAGTATTGTTGTGTTTCCCTGGGCTTCTTTTACGTCTAATGTGATGTTGTTTTTGTTTGCATGCATTATTATTAGGTCTAATGGTACTACATCTAATCTTATCTTTACTTCTGCTCTTTCCCCGGGGCTTAGTTCTTGGAATAGTTTTACTAGTCTTGTAAGGGGATGCTGGCTACATTTCAGGGGGTCTGATAGGTCTAGTTTTATCATGTTTTTTCCTCGTATCTTACTTTATTTTCCAGACTAATATATCTTTAACTGCGTTAAAATTGTTTGCCTAAGGTAACTCTCGGCTCTGTTTATAGTGTTTGTTTAGTCTTATTATTGGTTTACTTATCGTGGGTTCTTTTAATTATTTAACTGTGTTAAAGGGAAACTTTATTACTCCAGGGCATTATAGTTTTAACGGCGTTAAAGAAGTGACATTAGAGGTATTGGACTTAAAGGTTGAAGTAGGCGGTAAGGAGATACTAAAGGGTGTATCGTTAAGAGTAGATAGGGGTAGTATTCACGCCGTAATGGGCCCTAATGGTAGTGGGAAGTCAACGCTAGCTTACACGATAATGGGTAGGCCCTCCTATAAGGTTGTTGGCGGAGACATACGGTTAGATGGAGAAAGCATACTAGACCTACCACCCGAAGAGAGGAGTCTAAAGGGGATATTCCTAGCCTTCCAAGAACCCATCCCCATACCCGGGGTTAAGATAGGGACGTTCATTATAGCTGCTTTAAACAAGCGTGCTGGTTCAACCGATCTAACACGTATTAGTAATCCATTCATAGTTAAGAAGCTCTACGATACCTTAGAGCGCGTTGGCTTGAGTAGAGAGTATCTCACAAGAGAACTATATGTGGGCTTTAGTGGTGGTGAGAAGAAGAGAGGCGAGTTATTCCAAGCCCTCCTCCTAGACCCCAAGGTAATCATACTAGATGAACCAGACTCCGGATTAGATGTTGATGGAGTTAAAATGGTTGCTAAAATGATAGAAGAGTTTAAGAGTAGGGGGAAAGCAGTATTATTGATAACACATTATGCTAGGATCTTCAACTATATCCAACCAGACCAGGTAACAGTCCTAGTAAATGGTAGAGTAGCAGCTAGGGGTGGGTTAGAGCTAGTTCATAGAATAGAGCGTGAGGGCTATGGGTTCCTAAACCATAAAGCTGGTGGTGGGCGATGACGGTTAAGATACGTGAAGAACTCTTCAAGTCTACGAGTGTTGAAGAACTATTAGGATATGCTTCTCCAAGTAGAGTAGAAGTAGAATTGAAGGGGAAGATTACTAAGAGCCTCGTAGAAGAGATATCAAGGCTTAAAAAAGAACCAGACTGGATGCGTAGGCTAAGGCTTCGTAGC
>JALUDQ010000006.1 GCA_027043985.1 Desulfurococcales archaeon | reverse complement strand
TGGACAACATATAGTTTCAAGCCATCAAGTTCTACTATCCTCTTAGTTGGAATCGTTTTAAGCCAATTAATCTGCTCCTTCGATAAGAGCTTATAGGATATATTTTCCCTAGTGTAAACACTCAGTTCATGTGTTTTAGGGGAACATAGACAATCAGTATTAAATGCCACTGCGTGGTCATGGTTTCCCCGAACAATAACCTCTGGGCTAATGTCACGTATTA
This sequence comes from Desulfurococcales archaeon, assembly GCA_027043985.1. Taxonomy (GTDB): domain Archaea; phylum Thermoproteota; class Thermoprotei_A; order Sulfolobales; family WANQ01; genus JALWGO01. Next base: position 1,531 of record JALUDQ010000006.1, on the reverse strand, counting down.
TATCAACTACTACATGGGGTTCCGGGCCATAGTCAACTAGGTCTCCCAACACCCATACCGTATCATGTCTCGGAGCATTCTCTAACACTTGTTTTAATGCATCACTATTTCCATGTATATCGGATAAGAGTAGAATACGCATCATTCTACCCCCAGCTATGCAAGAAGAAGTATTTTCGAGATTTTAAGGTATTTCTCGTTTCTAAGGTTTTTAATGGGCGGGTGATAAAGCTTAGTACAAGGCGAAGGCGTAAGGGGTTACGGGTTAGCCCTCTATTATCATCGGGTGTATTATGCGTGAGTACTCGTTTACTCGTTAGGGTAATAAATTATTTGAGAAAACATGGAGTAGATGTAATGGGTGAGATTAAGCGGGGGGTTGAGCAACGAGTATTTTACGAGCATCATGGCTTGTTTACTATGATTTCATCGACTAGGAAGATCCTAGTTCCATTATGGCTTGTTAGACAATTGGATCCACATAGCCCTGGTTTCCAGGAGGGCCTTGATGTACCTGTATCAATGAATAGAGTTTATAAGGAGTGGGGTCTTCTAGGGTCGCGTGAACATGATAGAGAAGCCATAGTTTCACCAGATGGAATATTAATGGTCTCGCCTTGGAGCCCCGGTTTCTGGTTCTATGTTGAAAAGGAGGGAGAGTTAATCCATGGTTCTAACTCGGAGCTAGAATACGGTTATGTGGATGATTATTCTCCAGTATTCTATTCCAAGTTTAAAAAAGACGATGTTATTGGTGAGACATTATTCTGGTATGATCATAATATGGGTGGGGTAATCGTAGAGTTACGAGCATCCAATGTTGATTCAGCCTATATTGCTGTTAGACCACCGAATCCTATGGGAGTAGCTTTTATTGAAAACGTTGAGTTAACAAATAGAGAGATTAAGGTACGAAGCCCCGATAACGGAGCAGTCTTCAATATAATTGCTAATAGAGAGGCTGATGAGAAGGGGGCTTATACTTTAGAAGAAGACGGAGATGTAACAGAACATACGATGTTAAATAATAGGAGTAATGCTCTATCAAAGATAGGATGGGCTACTGGAGCACTACGTTTTAAAGCAGTAGATAAAGCTGTAAGACTTAGAGCATTCATTCCATTAGTAACATTAGAGACCCCCTTTACAGTAGATTTTAACGAAGTAGACGTTAACAATGTTAGAGACTATTGGAGGAGGATTATTGATAGGGGACTAGTCTTTGAGGCTGGTGATAAGAGAGTTGAATCAAGGTATTGGCGTAGTATTATAACCCTACAGATACTATTAGATAAGGATAGAATAACGCCCGGTCCAACAATATACCATCACTTCTGGATACGTGATTCAGCCTATATGGTTAAAGCATTAGCTGATGCAGGCTATGTTAGAGAGGCAAAGAATATTATATCATTGATGCTTAAATGTATGCGGGAAGACGGTTTAATAGGTGCAATTGACTGTAAGCCCGAACCCTTTGAAGCCGATAGTCAGGGACAGTTGATCTGGACTATACACCAATACTACAATG
>JALUDQ010000005.1 GCA_027043985.1 Desulfurococcales archaeon | reverse complement strand
CCGGGAATCGTAATGGGATCGGAAGACATTAGGAGCATAGTAGAGGAGAAAATATCATCCTTTAACATAAAGCTCGTATCAATAGAACCCCAAGTGGTAATAGATTTGCCATTCATAGTCAACCTAGTAGCTAAGAGCATACCCGGAATAGTCCATGTAGAAGTACCAGTAAAGGTATACTGGACTCCAACAGAAAAAGTATTGTTAATGACTCCTACGATATACAAGGCCTACCTAGTAAACCCCTTCACGGGACAAGAAGAGCTAATATTCTCAGCAACCTCAAGATGGCTTAGCGATACAACACTAGAACTAGATGTCCCAGTAACTATGAATGTACATGACCTCATAGTAGAGGTACAATACTTCCTAGGAAACCGCTGGGTTACAGCATCAAAGCGGGTAACACTAAATATATCTCTCCCACCAACACCGCCCAATATTACGAATACAACTATACCAGCAAACATGACAAACACTACAGCAACTAACACGACACTTACAACAGTAACTGCATGCAATTGTACCAACGTAACAGTGACTTCAGTAGTAACAATAGCGAATACAACAATAGTCCAAACCGTGTGGAAAGCGAATACAACAATAGTAAAGGTGAGTACAGTAACACAAAACGTTACTACAACAGTGATAAACAATACAACTATAACAACGACTACAACAGTAGTCTCGCCAGTAACAGTGTTCGCAACTATAACAACAACATATACGCCCGAACTCCCTGTAGTCCTAGTAAACCCACCATACAGCTACGGTATAGGTGCACTCGTTGCAGCAGTGGTAGCGGCTATAAGCCTCAGATACCTAAGTAAAATCATAGGTAGGGTTAGGAGGCGGTAAAATAGATGGCTACAAAAGCAGCTACAGCAGCCCAAGCAGGAAAGGCTGAGAGGAAGGCCAAGGCTACTGGTAGAGCTGGAGTAATACTAGAAGTAGATGAACTAGTTGAACCTCTTATAAAGAAAGAGTGGGGGATGCCTCCTCCCAGCTGGGCGGAAATACTAATGAGCTATAAGGTTAGGTATGCGGAAATATTCATATATCGTGAAAAATATATTCATCGATACCACATAAAATTACCAATACTCTCAGATGAAGAATTATTACTTGTTAAGGAGGCTCTCCTAAGATACTTAATAGAGCCTAGAGCAGTACTAGAAGATCTCCTAAGGGAAACTGGGCTCCCCGAACAATTAGTTCTAAGAGTAAGAGATGAAGTGCTGGGTCTCGGGGTATTCGAGGTTCTTATGGACGATCCCTACATCGAAGACATACAAGTAATACATGCTGAGAGTCCATTAAAGATTATTCACTCAAACTTTGGTGCAACTCTATCAAACATAGTGTTAGGGGAAGAATACGTTAATCGTATAGTGCGTACAGCGTTAAAGACAGCCAATATAGCGTTAACTAAGATTAGACCATATCGTAGCTTTATGGGGCCTAGAGGCTATCGTTTCTCTGTAATGATGAAGAGTGATGTGGCACCCCTAACAACGAGCTTCGTTATACGTAAACCCATTCGAATCTGGACTTTATCAGCTATGACCAAGTATGGTTCGATACCAGTGATTATGGCTGGTTTCCTCTGGCTAGCCTTTCAGGAGAGATTAGCAATCCTATTAACTGGTGGAATGATGACAGGTAAGACAAGCTTAAGCAATGCTATCCTATCATCTATTCCACCTACTGCTACGGCAGTAATAATAGAAGACACCCCCGAACTCACACCACCAATAAAAGCCCTACGTAGAGTACCCAGACAGGAAAAAGGCGTAGAGATAACACCCTTCGACCTAGTAGTACACGCTCTAAGAGAATCAGCAGACTACGTGATAGTAGGAGAGGTTCGTGGACCAGAAGCTGCTGCGTGGGCTCAAGCAATCCTACTTGGTCACGGTGGTCTAACAACCTTCCACGCCGAGACACCAGAATCAGGTTTCCGGCGACTCCTAATGCCCCCCTTAGAGGTCTCGCCAGCAGCGTTAGATGCTATATACATTATAGTACACTTGAGGCGTCTACTAGTCAAGGGCAAGATGAGGCGTGTAGCAGAACTCTATAGCCACGAGGGTGGAGGAAAACTAATACCAGTAATACAGTTCAACCCAGCTAGAGGGATACACGAACTAGTAACTCCACTCCATACTATAAGACCAGTAAAAGTGATATCAGAGAAACGGGGCTGGACGCCATCAGAAGTATTAGAGGAAATACGTGTACGTGCAAAAATAGTGAAAGACCTAGAAAAATTCGAGGGAAGTGTAGAAGAATACAATAAGAAGCTCTACGAAACACTCTACGAGAGACGCGGAACAGTCCTAATGTAAAGTTTTCTCAGATACCTCTATCACCTAATATATCTTGTTTTTAAAAGACAGAACAATGTTATTAAATAAAGGAAACCTGTGCATTGTATTCTTAGGGTTAAATAGAATTGGTGTACAAGGAAGATAAGCCTGTAATAGTGGCATGTATACCAGCGTACAATGAGGAAAAATATATTGCAAAAGTAATAGTGGAGACTAAGAAGTATGTTGACAAAATAATAGTATGCGACGACGGGTCAAGAGACCTAACAGCAGAGATAGCTAGAGAACTAGGAGCGATAGTAGTAAAACACAATGAAAACAAGGGGTATGGTGCAGCACTAAGAACACTCTTCAAAAAAGCCTTAGAACTAGACCCAGACATAATAGTAACACTAGATGCTGATGGTCAACACGACCCAAAGGAAATACCAAGACTAGTAGAGCCAATACTAAAGGGAGAAGCCGATATAGTGATAGGATCACGCTTCCTAGGAAAAACAACTCAGCCAAAATGGAGAATTCTAGGAGTAAAAGCAGTAACAAGAACCGTGAAAACAGCATTTAATATAAACGAGATAACTGATGCACAATCCGGTTTCAGGGCATATAGGGCTAGTGTAGTAGGAGACCTTATACCAGAAGATAACACGATGGCTGCAAGCGTGGAGATACTAGCAAAAGCTAGAAACAAGAACTTGAAGATAAAGGAGGTACCCGTAACCATAACATCCCATGAAGATGCCAGTAAGCACAACCCTCTCTACCACTTAGCTGTACTTATTGTTGGAATAATACAATTGTTTACTGAACGTCATCCCCTCCTCCTATTGGGGTTGCCTGGGCTTGTAAGCGTTATAGTATCACTTGTAATGATGCTACGGATATTATTGGTTTACAAGGAGACAAGAATAATAGATCCCATTCTAACAACCTCTGTATTAATACTGTTTACTGTAGGGTTACTCATGGTTGCTTTAGGCCTAGTATTCTATGCTATAGCAAGACTAAAACAGTACATGCAAGGGCTTGGTTCTCTAGGTAAGAAGGAGTGAGAATATTGACGCTTACAGTCATGTTGTTATCAATGCTTTTACTTATTCTAGGCTTAATATTCATACTAAGTTCTAGAAATATTGGACATAAAAGAATTCGTATTAAATTGGATAAGCATTCCTATTCTCTCATCTTTGTATTAAGTATAGGCCTTTATCTTGCCAGCTTTATGATATCTACGGCAAGGTTTCTAGTACCTGTCGTATTCATAGCCTATACTTTACTCACAGTTTACATATTGTGTAGAAAGTGTTTCAACAGTATAATGGAGTCTATTGGGATAACGTTATCGATACTGGTTATTACTTCAACATTAATACTGAGAATTAATCACCCAGAAATTATAAGTTATATTACAAGCCCCATAATCATGGTAGCGATAGCCTCAATACTATACATGCTGTCAATAATAATGCTTAAAGGCTCTAGTAATCACGAGGTAATAGAATATGAGGCCAAGGTCAGTGAACTATCATTAATTATTGTTATAGTAGTGGTCGTAGGGGTTGTTTCATATATATCGTCGCTTGTAGGAGTCTATACGCCATTCTCTGATTATCCACGGCATCTTCGCTATATTCAAGAATTATATTATAATCCTTTAGACTACGAGAAAACCCCCTATATAGGATATCATAGTTTTGTCGTTCTCTTACTACATATTGCATATTTCAAGCCGGGAATAGGGGTCCTCTACTACTTGTTGGCTCCACTCAATATACTTCTGGTTTTCACTATCTATAATTTGTTTAAGAGACTATCGGATAAGCCTATAATTTCCCTATATCTATGGGTATTTGCTAGTAGTTTTAGCTCAATACTATTTCTCCTTTCTAAGTTATCAAATGATTTTATAGGTTCTCTTAGCGTAGAGGATGGCTACTTCTACAACTATATTCTGTTTAAGCTAGTTGACCCAGAAATTATAGGCTTATTCATATTCTCAACACTAGTATACCTACTGGTTTCAAAACGATATGATGGGATAAGTCAAGTAGAGCGTTTTCTCTATGCGTTAGCGTTGTCTATAACATATTTTCCGCAATTAATCCTTTATTCTCTAATTATTGGAGTAACGGTTAATAATAGAAGAGAGCTACTTAGACATGTAACGATATTATCTGTTAGCAGTTTTCTCGGTTTAATACTAGTATACACTAGCTATATAGTACTATTATTGGTAATACTCGGATTGTTTGTCTCAACGGTATTAGCACATATACTTTCTAAGTGGATTAGGTTTTTCTGGAATAAGATTAGTGTTATTGTATTTAAAGGTAAATTCATAGCTTATGTTATAGCTTTATCTATTATTCTCATATTTATAAACAAGTATTTGTATAGCGGATTGCCTCTCTATGGATTATCGTATACAACGTTGAGGTATGTTAATTTATTTGAGATTCCTTGGTATTTGGGTTTTTACATAATACCGTTATTCTATGTTTTCACTAGGCATAGTAGTTTCAACAAGTTTGAACAGAATACAATCAACGCTTCATTGAGAAACGTGTTTGCAGTAATATTATTCATATTGTTACTAGATCTGTTAGACTATGCTACTCTAGGAAGCTTTAATGTATTCAAACTAGTAATAAGTTTTCATTTCATTTACTGGGCTTTTAGGCTAATACCGTATCTACTATTATTTCTAGTACCCATTGTATCATTGGGTCTTGATAGCCTAGTAAACTGGCTTAGAACAAGAAGACGTTATTTGTGGTACACAGTCATAGTGTTCTTAATAGTAGTTCAAGTCCTAGCAACAGTAGTGGTATCCACTTATAGTTCTCTACAAGTATACAGTGAGGGAAAGCTAAGCAGTGAAGAGTTATCGTTAATTAGGTTTTTCACTAAAACTTATGAGGATGATCCGCATAGGAGCAATATATGCATATTTGCTTTCACGAATAGAGACAGATATATCCTACAATATATCCCAATTAGCAACCAGCCGCTATACATGTTCTATAATTTCATATTCTCTTTCGAAGACAATATGAGTATTATCACCTCAGTTCTATTATCAATGAACTGCAGTAGATACTATTTTGTGTTAAATACCTTAGTGTTTAAAGAATCAAAGTACATGCCGAAAATAATGTCGCTTGTAAGAGAACGGTATGACGAACTCAAACAGATAGGGTACTTCGAAATATACAAGGTATCCCGTGAAAGCCTAAAAAAGATCCCGCATAGAATTATCGATATAAATGCTAGGTTAAACTTTCTACTCCGCCAACTAGAAATAAGAGGTAAGATAAAGCTAACTACACTACATGATGTTGTGAATACTAGTTGTTATAAGCTACTAGTATCGCATGATGGTTCCAGAGCGTGTCTATTATGTAATGATTCGGTAAAGTATTGTCCCAATACAACACTAGTTGTCTCCGGTAAGGGTTCGATAAGGATACGGGAACTCATATTGAAGTGTGAGCCAAGGGAAGTATGTGACTTGTTCTCGTATCCACTTTTCAATACAGTAACATTTAACGGTACAATACGTTTCACGTCTCTACTCTATGGTTACTGGATAATAGGTAAAAACTTAGACGTCTACGGACTCTATGAGAAAGTCTTCAATAACATAGTGGTAGGTTCAACTGTCTTACTAACATTATATCTTTTGCTTCTCCTCCTACCTATAATGTTTGAGTGGAGAAAGCTAGGGGATTAGAATAGTTTAAGGTAGGCTTTAGCATGCCATATTCCTAGAGGCTTCTTATCCATATATTTCTCTACCTCCTTGTCTCCTACTTTTCTCTTCGATTGTATTATTCTTCTATAGGTTAATGTGTTTTTGAGGTGCCGTATATTCCATGTTACAGTTTTGAGAGAATACAGGATATAGTAGGCGTTCCTACTTATTAAACTTAAGAAGAATCCCGCTAGAAAGGTTATGATAACTGCTGGTATTATTCTGCGGAGTATGTTTCTTAGCTCATAGTTTTTAACTATGATTCTAATACGATTTCTATTTGCTAAGTAAAACTTCCATACGGGTAGTTTTCTCCCAAACCCAGGTCTCCTCATATGATGACAAACAGAGTTCTTAACGAAGCCTATCCTATAGCCCAGCAATCTTGCCTGCCATGAGAAATCTATGTCGTCATGGTACATTGACAGCCATGGATCAAAACCATGTAATTCCTCAAATACTTTTCTCCGTATTATCATTGAGCAACCACTAGCATAAAAGAACCCATTAAAGGGATCATGTTTCTCCGCTACACGTTTGTGCTCCATTAATCCACGCCCAATGCATCCACCATAAATATCTAGGCGACCACCAGTATTATCTATCCTATTAGTAAAATCAAATAAGATTAAACTGGAAGCGGCTGCAACATCGCTGTATTTCTCCATAAATGATACTAGCTCTCTAAGCCAGGAACTCTCTACAATAGTATCATTATTCAACAAGACAATATACTTGCTCCTAGCAGAAGAATACAGGAAGCCTATATTATTCCCTAGACAAAAACCAGTATTCCTTCGTAAAACAACATATTTAAATCCAATACCACGGCTATTAAATATCTTGTAAAACTTCTCAAGTATTCTAATGCTATTATCAGTAGAGTGATTGTCGACAACTATTGCTTCAAAATTAGAGTAATCTTGTTTTAGAAGGGAATTAAATAGTGCCTCCAGGTAACGCAAACCATTATAGTTTATAATAATCACACTCACGTAGGGTTCCTTCATCTCGCACACAAGGATGGAAAGTAATTAAATGATTATTATATTTTTATTTTAGGGTTATCGTTGTACAAGGTATTTTCCTCTTATACTTATTTAAAAAATAAAATCTTACTCTTACTTAAGCTAATCGTATTAGAGTAGACGTTTTATCTAAATTATATAGTTATAGAATTACGATTATACAGATTTCTACAGAGATATACTTATATACTCCTAAGCTTAAATGATAAATGACCCCTCAAAGGGTGGGAAAGCTATGGCCAAGAAAGCCCGCAAAGGTATATCTGCACCCCTTGGCGTAATCTTCGGAGTACTACTAGCAATAATACTAGTAATACTAGCAGTATTCATAGCCTTCAACATATCGACATCAGCAGTAAAGAGCCAGAGCGCCCAGCTAAACATAGTTGGTACACCAGCAGCATTCTACAACAAGAACACGCTAGCGCTCCAGTCACTAAGTCTCAGAGTAAACAACCCATCAGACACGGCAATCAATGTTACCAAAGTAATAATAGCTGGTAATGTAGTAGACCTAACTACTCCCGTAACAGTAGAGCCCAAGAAGACTGCTGAAATAACACTTGATCAAACACAGGTAGGTGGTATAACGGTCACGTGGGATGACATATACAAGGGTTATATTGACATAGTACTAGTAACAACAACTGGTACAATATCAACATCAGCTCAGTTAATAGGAGTAGGCTAACATAATATAAGATTTTATTAATCAATCAACTTTTTTATAAAAATCTCCTTAATTTTTAGTTAGTCTTAAATACTTCTGCATCTTTATCTATGAGTAGTATTGGATAACTCTTTGAGGGAAGTATATGAGGTCTCCTTTGAGGAGTAGGAAGGGTGTTATGAGTACTATTGGTATTATATTCATGATATTGTTGGCGATAACTATATTGTTGATAGCTGTTTTCATGGCTTCTGGTGTGAGTTTTGGTGTTGTTAAGTCTCAGCAGTATCACTTGGTATCTATTATTATGCCTCATGGACTATATAACGAGACTACTAGGAAGCTTCTCGAGATTACTGGTGGTTTTAAGAATCCTAATGATAAGCCCGTAACTGTTCACTATATTAAGATTAAGAATGCAACTATTCCAGTAAACATTGTATTTGACCCTAATGAGGCTAAACGTATAGAGCTTGACGTATCATCCTATAACATATACCTTGATGATCAGGATATTGCTAGAGGTTATATTGAAGCATATCTTGTAACTGATTCTGGTGCTGAGTTATTCTATATAGAGATCTATGGTGTGCGCTAAAAGCATTATATTGCTTATAGCTTCTTTTCTAATAGTGTTTGCACCATTATAGTCATTGGTGTTAGTAGGCTTATTGCTCGGGTCATGTTTCCATAGGTTTCTAGTGCTATGTTTGGGTTTGTTAGGGCTGGCTGAGTGTATATGTAGGTTATTATTGTTAGTAGTACTGTTAGTAGGGTTAGTGGGGCTAGGATTGCTCCTAGTTTTAATGGATCCCTTGTCATTGTGAGCAAGTGTATAGTTATCCCCATATAGGCTCCAAGTATTATGAAGGGTAGTAGGGCTAGGATTAGCTGGGTTATCGTTATGATAGAATTTTCTAGTGTGGGCTGTATTATGGATATACTATAGACTATTGTCATAAAACCAGCAAGGCCTCTAAAAATGCCGGCGAGGCTATAGAGTACTTGTCTTTTTGTTGCTGCTATGTCTAATAGTATTTTTGTTTCAATGAATAATATGGTTGCTCCCAGTATGAGTAGTAGTGGTTGGAGTTCTGCTCCATATACTAGTGTTAGTATAAGCAATAGTATTATTGGTGCTCTAATTGCCCCATAGGTTGTCTTTGTTTTAAAGAGCCAGGGTAGTACTAGTAGTTCGTAGATTATTAGTGCTAGAATAGACGGTAGGATTACTGGAAGATTAGGGATACCATAGCTTGCCGGGTCTACCACGAGTCTACCGCTAACAGCTAATAATCCTAGTCCTCCTACAAGGCTAACGATATAGTAGAGTAGTGGTGTATCCAAGATTTTCTCCAAGGCTCTACTTACCTCCACCGCTATTTGATAGAATAGTTTATTTCAGATAAATAAGTCAATGATAGTCTTAGTGGTCCCCAGATTTCTGTGAATTAAAAATATGCTGGGTCAACGAGTTTTCTCTGAGATTACGGTAAATAGTATTAGAGTCTTAATAGAATAATAGCTATGGGTGAATTAGGGATTCTAACCTCTCGTAGCATAGCTAGTAGGAGTAATAGGAGTATTAGTGGTTGGGAGACGGGTTTACTAGGATACAGTATTAGTTGTAGTATATTGTTTGAGGAGAAGATAGCAGAACTCTATGAGCGATTATCATTGAAGCTGCCTTCTACTCTAGCTGAGATACTCTTACATGTAGCTCGAGAAAGTAGAAATCATGCTGAATTCTTCTCATTCCTCGCTAAGACTTTGGGTGTTGATAGGAGTAGGTGTGAGGGAAACAAGTTCTTAGCAGTGCTAGACGGGTTCTTGGAGAGGGCTGGAAGAGAGGAGTTATCTATAGGTAATGTGAGGGAGATTTTATCCGAGTGTGCTGGTCTTGAGAGAACTGTTGGAGAAGAATATCATGTGAAACTATTATCCCAGCTCATTAGCTCTAATCTAGAAATAGTTTCCCGTAGACTACCGAGTGCTAGGGGTTGGAGAATAATATTGGAGGAGATAAGTGTTGAAGAAACCTATCATGCAAGCCTTATAGAATACGTTGTAGGTAAGCTATGACTCTATGCGCTCATAGGCTTTCTTCTTCTCATCATATTCCTTTCTAGAGGCGATAGGTTTCGCTGGTACTCCCGCAACAACTGTTCTTGGGGGCACGTTTCTAGTTACAACAGATCCTGCTGCAACGACTGCTTCTTCTCCAATCTCTACTCCAGCTATGAGGGTTGAGTTAGCTCCTATAACTGCTCCACGTCTTATAGTTACTCCTACAAGTCTCTTACTAACAGGATATTTGTCGTTAGTTATAGTTGCATGGGGGCCTAGGAAGACGTTGTCTTCTATGATGGTTTTAGGCGGGATGTATACGCCGCTTTCTATTCTAACATTTCTCCCAATCCTAGCATATCCGTCAACAATAGTATTCGTACCAATGAGAGAGCCTTCACCTACTTCTACTTCCTCTCGTATCAATACAAAATGTCCTGTTTCAACATTATCTCCTATATGTGAACCCTCATATACGACTGTGAAGGGTCTTATGACAACGTTTTCGCCTATAACTACACCGCTACTTATACTATCATATTGCTCGTATACATTCTTCATAACTGAGAAGGCATCTCTCAAGCTCTTGAGTCCACGTCTACGGGGAAACCCTAAAACCACGTAGTCTCCTATAATAGAGTTCCTACCTATAACTGTTGAACCATAGACTATTGCGCTATCGGATAATATTATTTTTCCAAGAAACTTAGCACGTGGGGAAACATAACCCATAGAGACACCTAGTTCTACAATGAAAGCCTAGACTATAAAGCCCTACCTCTAGCCAGTTTAGACTATTACTTTCACCCTCCTCTCTCTTTTATATCCAGGTCTATACAACATATACCTATAGGCTCCCACGGCAATAGTGTTCAATGCTAACAAATACCTGGTGACGTATTTGAGATCACTATTCGACAATGTAACCATGAATGTCGAAGACCTAGATGTACCAGAGAAAATAAAAGAAGTATTAAGGTCTCGGGGTATATCCAAGCTAACACCACCACAGACTCTAGCCGTTAAGGCTGGCGTCCTTGAGGGAGAAAACGTTGTTGTAGCAGCACCAACTGCTAGCGGTAAGACACTAATAGCTGAACTAGCACTCGTCACCAGTGCTCTAAGAGGCTATAAGGGCCTATACACGCTTCCCCTCAAAGCTCTTGCATCGGAGAAGTATAATGAGCTAAGAGATTGGAGTAGGCTCGGATTAAGAATAGGTATTAGTACGGGTGACTATGAGTCTTCGGGCGAGGAACTCGGAGTATATGATATAGTTGTTACAACCTACGAGAAACTTGATAGTATTCTCCGCCAGAAACCCTCATGGCTCAATCGCGTCGGGACTATCGTTATAGATGAACTCCACTATATAGGCGATGGTGAACGTGGGCCAATAATAGAAATGATAGCTGCGCGATGTCTTCAAAGAGATTATCAGATAATAGGTTTATCGGCAACTATAGGTAATCCCGGAGAACTAGCAGAATGGTTGAAGGCTAAGCTAGTAGTATCTACTTGGAGACCCGTAAAACTAGTTGAAGGAGCTTTCGATAAACGCAGCTACAAGATATACTTTGCTGACGGAAGAGTAGAGGAAGTGAGATTATTCACTGGTAACGGGTTTATGGACATAGTTTTAACAAGTGTGGTTAAAGGCTTACAAGTACTAGCCTTCATCCATAACCGGCGATATGTAGAACGATATGCCGAGCGTACTGGCGAACACTTATACCGCTACTTAAGCAACGAGGAGAAGTTGAAGCTTAAACTATTGTCTGAGAGAATAGGAGACGAGCTATCATCAAGACATGAGGCGGAGAAGCTTAAACCACTCCTTGAGAAAGGAGTAGCCTTCCACCACGCGGGCTTGTCTCATAGGGCTAGACGGCTAATAGAGGAGGCCTTTCGCCAGAGGCTATTGAAGGCTCTCTACGCTACGCCAACACTAGCAGCTGGAGTCAACTTGCCTGCGAGGAGAGTACTTGTATCGATTAGAAGGTATGAGCCTCGGCTCAAGAGGACTACTCGTATCAAGATATTAGAGTATAAGCAGATGGCTGGTAGGGCTGGGAGACCACAATACGATGACTTAGGTGAGGCAATAATAGTAGATGAGTATAAGGCTAAGGAAGCTTTTACACGTTATATTAACCGAGCCCCAGAACCCATAATGTCCGCTCTAAACAATGAGCGTGCTCTAAGAATCTATACACTAGCACTTATAGCGAGTGGAGAAGCATCAACTGTAAGCGAGGTTGTTGGTGTTTTCTCACAAACCCTATATTATAGACAGCAAGGGTTCCAGTCGTATAGAGTACTTGAAAACACTGTTAACATGGTTGTAGACGACCTTGTAGAGTGGAAAATGGTCTCTGAGAAGGGAGGAGAGCTGAAACCAACTCTTCTAGGCAGAACCGTTACCACAACATATCTTGACCCATGGTCTGCTCGAATAGTCATACTAGACCTATCATTAAAGAAGGATAAGAAGCTCCCCGAAGAATACTACCTCCACTTAGCGGCAATGACACCCGACTACGCTAGAAGTCGCCCATATTTCTCCAAGAGTGATGAAGAACTCGAATACGATGCATACGAGGATGTTGGTAAAGGAGTTATACCTAAACCTCCAGACGAATACGAGGCTGAAGAGGTATGGCTTCAAGCATATAAGGCTATGAGGATTCTACGAGACTGGATTGAAGAAAAACACGAAGACTACATAACCTACCGATACAACATTGGCTCAGGAGACCTCTATAATATGAAGGAGACCATGGCTTGGATAACTAGTGCTTTAGCGAGAATACTAGATGTAGCGGGCTTACAAGTTCACGGTGAAGCATATAGGAAGCTAAGCAAGAGAATAGAACATGGTGTAAAAGAGGATCTACTCGCGCTAGTAGAAATAAAAGGAATAGGAAGAGTGAGAGCAAGACAACTAGCAGAAATAGGGGTAAGAACACCTGAACAACTAGTTGTAACACCAAAGAAGATCCTATTATCACTACACGGTTTTGGTGAAAAACTAGTTGAAGAAATATATAGGAATGCTGAAGAATATTTAAGGAAACGTGGGTATAAGCTCTAATACATTGTTTACGTAGAATATGTCAATATACTCTTTTATCGTAGTATTTTTATCCTAGCCTTCAAAACTTCTAGTGGTTGGTGATATTAGATGAGGCTATGGGAAATAGCCCGTAAGCCCAAGTACGTGTTAACGAAGAGAGCACTCCTAACATATGCTAGAAGCCTCTTCCGGGAGAGTGGAGAGAGAGTAATACCTGTTGTAAAAGACACTCGCAATAATAGGCTAGTAGGATACCTTACATGGATAGAAGCAATCATGGTTACAAGCCAGAAGAGCAATATGACTGTAGGAGAAGTTGTTAGAGATAAACCAGTACTCGTAAGAGACATGGATATACGTGAAGCCTATGAGAAAATGGTTGAAGAAAAAGTATGGGGTGCACCAGTAGTAAATAATCTACAGGAGGAGCGACTTGAAGCAGTAATAACTATGAGAGACATAATAAAAGCATTGAGAGACCAGGGTATAGCGCCGAAGGCTGAAAGTGTAGCAGAAGTAATGACGAAGGAAGGACTAGAAGAAATGCTCGTCACACCAGATGAAAGAGTAAACAGGGTGTGGAGCAAGTTCGTGTATAAGGCATTACCAGCAGTAATAGTTGTCCGCAACAAAGAAGAACCAATACCCGTAGGCATTGCTACACCTAAAGACTTCGTAGACTCTGGGAGATGGTTCTTCCACCGAGAAAGCGAGGCCCACATAGTTAGCCCAGCGAAGATTAAGAGAGTTATGACAAGAGGAGTAATAGTAGCAACACCAGACACCCCCGTAGACGTTGTAGCCGACATAATGATCAAACACGACTTCACACTCCTCCCAGTAGTAGACGAGAAAGGTCATGTTATAGGAGTTGTAACGCAAGCAGACATAGCGAGAGCCTACTTAGAAGGAGCAAAGCCAGGCAGAGTACCAGTAACAGTAGTAAGGCTACCAAAACCAGTAGAGGCAGGGGAACGTATAACATATATCACATCAGAGAGAGCCCTAGAACAAGTTGCTGTTACTAAACCAGTAGTAGAAGAATACATGGGTGTCCGGGCAAGCGAGATAGCCTTAGAGGAAATGCCGGCTATAAGGATAACAGATACAATAGAACATGCCAGAAAAGAAATGTTACGGAGGAGAACAAACTATCTAATAGTATTAGATGAGAAGGGAGAAATCATAGGCTACGTGTCGAAGTGGAGCATGCTTAAAGCAATAGCAACAGAAGGACCCATATGGCGTAGAAGAGTCTACGACCGCTTCTTCATAGACTACATACTAGTAAAAGAAGTACCAAAAGTGAAACCCGACACCCCCATAGAGCAAGTAGCCTACGAGATGCTCAATAAGGGAGCAGAAGTAGCCTTCGTAGTAGACGAAGAGGGAGCAATAATAGGCTATATAACTAAAGACATAATAGTAGAAGCATATGCTAGAACCCAGGCTGGTAGGGCACTGGTAGAAAACATTATGACGCCTGGAAGAATAGGAGTAGTCCACCCACACCACAGCCTACACCACGTTATAAGGAAGATGCAGACCTTCCTCTTAGATGCACTAGCAGTATATGATGGCGAGATTAGGGGAGTAGTATCAGCGAATAGACTACCCTTCGTAGCCTACGAAGACGCAACAACTGGTATAAAGACGAGAAAACTGATCTGGGTTAGAAAACTAGTGAAGGGAGCAGCAAGACTTGGAAGATACGTTAAGGTTCTACCACTAGTAGCAATAGATGTAACAGTACCACTAAAAGTGACAGTCAATAACAGCGACGACGTCGTGAAGGCTGTAGAGTTGATGAAGAAGCACAATGTAGACGGTATACCAGTAGTAGACTCTGAGGGAAGACTGCAAGGCATTGTATGTAAGAATGATATACTAAGAGAGCTAGCAAGAACAGCTAGACTAAAGATAGAAGTAGCTAGGAAGAAAGAGGAAAAGAAGCGCAAAGAAGTAGAAGCATAAGGATAGAGGAAAGGAAACTAACACAATATTTTGACTTCTCCAATATCTTTACCTACTCTTGATCCAAAGCCAGTACAATTCTTTTAACTCTCCAATAGGATTTGTGGAATAATCTACGCGTAAGTCAATGATCTTATCATAGGCTTTACCATAAATAGGGTGTTCGCCGACAACTAGGATCGCAGCACTATGATCTCCGCGTACATCTCCTCCCTCTCTATGGCCAGCTTCGAGTGCTTGGAGGAGACGTTCTGCAAGACTCCCCTTAGACTCATTGAATACTTTACACATTTCCTCAACAACTCTCTTCGATACAAGCATATTACCCACACATGCATATCCGTGGCCTCGGTGTTCAGCGTAGTGTCTTGGAACATTATTACCTGTATGTGTCGCTACATCACCCTTAGCGCTAACTACCGCTACCTGCCTCATAGAGGGAGAAGAATCCATAGCTAGTGCCCTAAATAATGCTTCACCAGCATTATATCCTTCCTCAAGAAACCTTAGAACCCATACACCTATCATAGGATTAGTATATGCCTGGGTAGCTACTCCGCCAACACCAGCTCTTGCCCACGGTACACGGGAACCAACAGCTACGCTACCACTAGCAACACCTACACCTATAAGTTTGGACTCGAAGTCTAATGCAACAATGCTATACGTCAATCCTACTCAACCTCTCCTGAGTCTAGGATAATAGTTGGGAAAAAGAAGTTATTATACTATGGCCTCGAGACTATTCAAGAAAAATGTTTCCTCTACTACTTTTTAATGTATTTTGATATTAGTCCAACAAAGGGTGGTAAGGCTCTGGTCTGAACATATACTGTTCCAGGCCCAGTCAATTCTATGACTATTCCCTCACCGCCTAGTAAGAAGCTCTTTAAACCGCCAAACTTTCTAACACGCCATTGAAGACTACTTGTCATTGCAACGAAGTGGAAGTTGTCTAGTATCATGGATTCTCCGGGCCCTAGGTCTATTCTCTCTATACCACCATAAGCGCTAATCCATACCCCACCATAGCCTTTCGCTTTAAGCCAGAAGAGTTCTCCCTCAGCTAGTAGTCCTCTAAACCCTCTCCACGCGACACCTAAGTCTATGTTCCCATGATTGGCTAAATAGCTTGTATCCTGGATTATTAGTTCTTCTCCACGGAGTTCATGGTATTGTATATCGCCGGGTAGGCTTGGCGCAAACCAGATCTCGCCGCCACCGCTTCCAGCTATGAAGGTGTTCATGAAAACGCTTTCACCGCCGAGTAAGGCTCTTGTTATACCCTTAAACAAGCCACCACCAGTATGAGTTTTTACCTGAACGTTTCCACGGTACATTACCATTGCTCCGGGTTCAGCTGTAACACTTTCACCTGGATCCAAGTAGACTTTTAGTAGAGAATAACTTGGCCTCTGCGAAACCTCCCATTTCAAAACATTCACCTAGTATTGTCTTATATCCTATCTAGTCTTAGAGTATAAAATAGGTATTGTATAAAAGACTATTTTTTAGAACAAGTATTCAGTACTTGTGATACCTGGTTGAAATCACTTATCCCGTTCTCTAATGTGTTCCTCATTAGCATTAGGCATGCTTTTAAGTCTGTTAGATCTTCTAGTAATTTCTCATAGTCCTGGGTATTGTTTACTGGTGGAGAAATTGTTGATAGCTCTCTTATGACCTGGTTTATCTCCTCTATGTTACGGTTAATGTTTTCTAACGTATTGTTGATCAAGTTTAATGAGAGATCCGAGGATTTTCCAAGGAGTTGTGCAGATAATATGTAAGAGTATGCTGTACTTACAAATAAGTAGATATTAGTCTTAGACAACTCTATAGTGAGCAATCCCCTGGACAATACATTATTGTATTTATCTAGCTCGTACTTGGCGTTTATGTTGTTCAATACTTCATTATATCGTAGGAGTTTCCCCTGGGTATCAATATATAATGCTAGTAATAACATGTTGGAAGCAAGCAATACTACTATAGCTACTAGTAGCAAGAGTACTCGTTTATCCTTAAGGACTTCTTGTGCCATTAGGGTATCGCCACCGAGTCTAGCATCTAACCAGGGTTTTAAGGTATTTTCTTATAAAATTCTAAGGACTCGAACACAATAGAGATTATCCTTATATATTGCTTGCTCTCTTCTTAGCCTCCCGGCGTATATGGAATGGAGTATAGGGATACGGTAGGGAAACTGGTACTAGATCACATTGTGATGGCTGTGGGCTTTGCTACTCTAACAATGTACCCCTATCTAGCTAGTACTGTCCAAGGCGAAATAGATCTCCTTGGATGGGGAATGGTATTATTCATGGCTGGGCTCTCTCTAGCCTTCCTCGTAGCTAGTATAATTCCCGCAAAACCCTCCCGCATACTCCTCATATCATACATTATATTATCAATAACTTGTTTAGCCTTCCTATGGGTTAGAGACCCCTACCAAGTATTAGCATTAAGGTTTCTGCAAGGAGTATCTCTTACAGCTATACCAGTCCTAGTAGCTCACTCAAACAATCTTGTGGGCGGGAGTAAAGGGTTTATAGCATCCTCTATAATTCTTGCCGGAATATTTACTGGTAGTATTATTGGAAACAATATGGTTTACTGGGTTGGAATGGATGTAAGGAGAGCACACGTATACTTAGCTGTAGCAATACTAGTACTCGTATCAGCATGGTTCCGAGTATCTGATAATGACTTCACATATGTTAAGCAGAGCGGGAAAGCTGATACGAGTGTTTGGCTTGAACCCTTCCTATGGTTTTGGGGTATGAGCTTCCACATAATCTTGGGATTCCTCTACGGCTTCCTAGGACTAGTAGAGTACTTGAAGGATAAAGGTATAATAGACATAGCCTTCGGGGTAAACGAGTTTTCACTAGCAGCGATAGCATGGACACTCATAGCTGGGTTCTACGGCTACTATACTGGTAGGAGAGGGAGCCGGGTTTTCGATACGAGTGTAAACGTTATGCTTCTAGTATACCTCGGGGTTCTTGCTGGAACAATCCTAGTATTCGGGGAAACAGGAGTTATTGGTGGTATGGGGCTCGTTCTTCTAGGATTAACTCAGGCTGGTGGTGTTCCTTTCTGGACCCTAGCCTCCCACGTCTATAGTAGGAGGCCTTCAGGTTTATTTGCTATAGGCTTTATTTCAAACCTAGGCTCTCTTACCGGGCCATTTATAATAAAGGTCTTAGCCGATTATGGTTCTCTCCAAGTATTCGTGGGGCTTATGGCTTATGGCTTAGTTGGTCTCGTCTTAACACTCATTGTTAAGAGGATGAAGTGTGTTGAAGGACGTTAGCTTTAAGGTAGTAGTGCTATTCTATGCAGTAGTTTTCACCTTTTTCCTAGCCCTCTCCTTCGTCTACCCTATAGTATCAAGATACGCTGTATATCTTGGAGCAGATCCACGCACGGTTGGCTTCATATGGTCTATCCTATTTGCTGTAACCTTTGTTTTGAGACCACTATTCGGTTTGATAAGCGATAAAGGGTATCGACTACACCTACTTTACACCGGGTTAATTGCAGTAATATTATCAATGCTATTCTTCTATACTGCAAATAATGTATCGGGTCTCTTCTTGGCACGCATACTCCAGGGAGTTGGCGTAGCAGCCTTTATACCGTCATCTATTGCTCTTACAGCTGATCTAGCCCCACCACAAAGTGTTGGTACTTTTATGGGTTGGCGTAGCTTAATGATAGGATTAACCGATGTCTTTGGCCCGAGTACTAGTGGTAGGATTGTCGACGTAATGGGCTATAAGCCGGTTTTCCTCTTATCACTGGTTGTGACTATTATAGCATTGATAATGTTATCGTTTATAGCAGTAGTTCTATCAAGACATGCTCGGAAGCAGATATCAAAGAGTATTGGTGCGAGAACAAATTGGTCGCGTATCTTTATGAGCATGACTGTTTTCGCATTAAATGCTTCAAGCTATGCCTTAGTCATAAGCTTCCTCCCCGCCCACTACGAAGAAATAGGGCTACCCGCAACAATATTCGGATTATTCGTGAGTGTTCAAGGACTTTCAAGCCTAATAGCCCGTGTCTACGGTGGAGTATTATCTGATCGCATGGGCGAAGAACTTACAGCAACCATGGGCTTGTTTTTCGGCTTTATCGGCAGGCTAATATTAGCCTACAACCCCTATCCACCATTGATCTATGTCTCCGGAGTCTTTAGCGGCATAGGATTAGGATTCACTATCCCCTCACTCCAAACACTAGCATTGAGGAACACGCCTTCTCATAGACGCGGATTTGCTTCAGCAATCTTTGCCTGGGGCTTCGACCTAGGCAACCTTATCGCACCAGTACTAACGATAAGTATTGTTGGAGAATATCTTGCAGCAGTACGCGTGTCGCCTCTGCCAGTAGGTATAGGGTTACTGGTTATCGCATCATACGCATACTATAAGAGGTTGAGGACAGAGCGCTAGATATTATAACCTTACTAGTAGTATTCTGGGACTAAGAGTGAGAAATTAGAGGAGAATAAGTGTTGGCAAATATTCTAACAAGTAAGACCATAATCATCCTAATAATAGTAGTAGTCATAGGCATAGTTATAGGAGCATATTATGCAACACAGAAGCCAGCTCAAACAACCACGTCAACAACACCTACAACTACAGGTAAGACGACAACTCCGTCTACAACAGCATCAACATCTACTAGTAGTCCACCATTGACAAACACTACTACTCCAACAACGACTCCACCAAACAACTTAACCCCTATAACCAGCGAGCTAACAGAGGAAGAGAAAGCATTAGCCAGCGGTTTTATTGATACCTTAAACACATTCATATCGCTTACAACATCTTATCAGAAAACATACCCCCTCCAATATTCTGCAGGATTATTACCTGTTTTCACAATGCCCTTCCCAGGCCTATCTAGTATAGAAGAGATAACAATGAATCTTAAATCAAAGATGCAGATTGTTGGAAGATACTATGGTACCGATATGGAATTACTCTCCACAAGCAATGGTATGAGCTCATCAAAATTTGTTGGAATAGTAGAGCTCAATGGCAAAAAATACTATAACCATAGCCTAATAGTTAACATCAAGTTCTTTGAGAACCAGACCTATGGAAACGAGTCAATGACTAGGAATAGTAGTGTAATAGTAAAGGGATGGATCCTTACATCAGAGGACATGAAGGAGACAATATATAGGGCAAAAACCTCAACCATTATAGGGAATCAGTCAATAAACTCTTCCTTCGAGACAATAACGGTCTTTGACGACAAGTATAGACCTGTTAAAATAAATATCACGTCATATACTGCTACAGAGCCAAATGTATCTGTTGAAATAGACTATGAGAAAGGAGTAGCAAAATTCTATTCAGGCGGAAATACCACAGTAATAACGTTAAACAATACGTCTAATCTATGGGATATACGTATAGGAGCTGTAGAAGAGAAAACCGTAGATGGAGTAAAATTCTATGTAATTAAATGCAACCTATACTACAATAACACGCTAATGGGTTACATGGACTACTTGTTATCTAGTAAAGGAGTACCAGTCTCCTTCTACCACGGCTACATAATTGTTGCTGAGAGACAATTAGACATGTATAGAAGCTATGAGCTATCAATAAACACTACCAGTATAAAACCATTAAAACAGTAGGCTCTAAGATAATTCAGCTATCTTCCCTCATAATGTTTTTAGGAAAAACCTTATTTCCATGACATTATAACGCTTTAGACAAGAGAAACGATTTCCCCCCATATAGGGTTGTCTATGTTGAAGAAGGCTCTACTGTTCACTCATACCCACTGGGATCTTCAATGGTATCTTTCTCGTAGCGAACTATTAGAATACCTAGATGATCAATTAAAATACTTGTTTGACTCCATGGAGAAAGGACTAATAAAATACTTTACCTTTGACGGACAAGTAGCGCCAATACTAGAGTTCCTAAGATTGCATCCCGAGTATGAGGAGAAGATACGGAGACTAGTAAAAGAAAAACGATTAGAGATAGGTCCATGGTATACTCAACCAGACCTCTACCTAGTTAACGGTGAGTCTCTTATAAGAAACCTTGTAACCGGCATGGTACTAGGCGAGAAACTCGGCGGGGTTCTCAAAGTAGTATACACTCCCGATAGCTTTGGCCACGTACCTCAAATACCACAGGTATTAGCTAAGCTCGGGATAGGAACATACGTTTATGGTCGTGGGACATGCCACGATGTAGTTAAGCATGGAGCAGATTTCAAGTGGCGGGCCCCCGACGGCTCAGAAGTAAACGCTTTATTCCTAGTTAAGAGTTATTGGATAGGAACCCCTATAGGTATACCAGAAGAACAAGTTAAGAAGCTTTGGACAAGACTACCGATAAGAGTATTAAATCAGTACACGCACGCCTATAGATTCTTCCGAGAAACTGTTGTTGGAGTAATCCCAGATAAAATGGTAAGCGGTGCCGAGAAACTAGGTAAAGAGTTATCAACATATTATCACCACGATATTGTCCCAATACCTGTTGGAGTAGACCAGTATATTCCGAGAAGAGACTGGTACGAAAACATTGACAAAGTACTAGAGGGTTTGAGGAAAGCCGGGTTAGAGCCAATTTATTCTGGTCTCAGAGTCCTCGAAGAATACAGGCTACCAGAAAACACCTACATTTTTGAAGGAGAACTTCGCTGTGCGCGATATCAGCATATCTTATGGGCTGTCCCCTCAACGCGTATAACAATAAAACAATTGAGTAGTGAAGCCGAATTACTCATACAAGCATACCTAGAACCCCTCATAGTCTTCTCAAAGATTCTCAAAGCTTACGAGCCAAG
>JALUDQ010000004.1 GCA_027043985.1 Desulfurococcales archaeon | reverse complement strand
ATTTCAGCATGCATCCTATACTCTATGGAAGGCCTATGTTTACCCGTCCACTTGCCATCAAAGTATACTACAACCATATCATCGGGCTTCAAGTTATGTTTAGGTAACCCGCTTGGAGTTATGAGAAAAGATGTCTCACTGATCTTTATGCTAGCGTTTCCCCCGCGAATATTAATTAGACCCCTACTGTATAGAAGCTTCATTGCCTCAGCTAGCTGTCTCCTGGCTTCAGCTATTTCTCCTGCATTCATGTTGATCAACTCTTGGAGACTAGTATCTCACGGTTTCCTATTACTACACGTACTATTATTTCATCAACACTTCTAGCAAACAACGTCTCCATAAGCTTCTCTGGGTTTTTCTCATCGATAGCCGTAGATAGAGAGGGATCAAAGGGCAACATACCCAGGTATTGGACATGTAGTTCTCTAGCCAACTCCTCCCCAACGGGCTTACCTAGAGGATATATTGTTTTACCGTCTACCTTCATGTACGCCATGTTCTCTACTAATCCCATTATCCTAACCCGCAAATCCCTAAGCAGTAATATGGTTCTACTAACAACAACTCTTGCCAAAGCAGAGGGAGTCATTACAACCAAGACCTCTTTCTCAACGGGTATAAGAGTCGATGAAGCTATTACCTCATCACCAGTACCTGGAGGCAAATCTACTATAAGGAAATCGAGTTCACCCCACTTGGTTATCGCTAGTAGCTCGGTTATAGCATCTCTCTTATTCTTGCCGTGGATAGGTACTGGTCTATTCTTGGCAAACAAGCCTAGGCTCATGACTTTTACTCCAATAATAACTGGTGGTACTAGTCCCTCCTTACTCTCTTCAGGCTCATAACCTTCTATATCGAATATGGTTGGTATAACTGATCCATGTAGGTCTAGGTCTAGTAGTCCTACAGCATAGCCCTTAGAGGATAATAGCAGGGCTATAGTTGCAGCCGTTACACTCTTACCAACGCCGCCTTTTCCGCTTCCAACTAGGAGGACGTAGTCTACCTTTGAGAACTGTTTCTTAATAGCTTCGAGTCTGGGATCAATAGCTGTGCTCATTGTTTCTCACCCTCTTCTAGTTCGAGTACAACTGATTTAATCCAGATACCTCTACCAGCAACAATCTCTATATCGGGGCTACCACATCTTGGGCAGCGAATATAGGTTGAAACTAGCTCGGGTACATAGTGTACGGGGTTCTCGCATTCCTCTCCAGGTTTTAGGTCTGGGCAAAAGATTCTCTTCAACTGTTCGAAGGCCTCGGTAAAACCAAATTCATATCCACATGTATTGCATTTAAGCCTAGCCTTCTCCTCCTCAATCACGACATTTACCTTATTACCTAGTTCTTCTTCGCTTAAAGTGATTATGGCATCCCTTAGAATATCCTTGTCTATTTGAGATAATTCGCCGACAACAAGTCTTACCTCTCTAATACCTTTAGCTTTCTTTTCATCCACGATTTTCTTCAAGGTGAGAACTACTCCTGAAGCAAGACTCCATTCATGCACGGTTCATCAAACCTACAACTCTATATTTGCGTGTACAGCACGTAAATCTTCCTCTGTCTTACCTAGTCTCTCCATAAGCTCCACTACAACCGAGTCGAGAAAAACCATAACGGTATCCTCAAAAAGTGTTCCAAGAGGGGCAAGTGGTTCATGTATGCCCAAGATCTGTCTAGCGAAATAGTCTTCCTCTCGTGCAATCTTAGTTCTACCCGGAACCTCTACAACAATATCAGCTATACGTGCAAGAGGGCTGTCTGGATAACTCGTTATCGCAATAACAGTTGCACCGACTTGCTTTGCTGCCTCAGCTGCTGTAACTATGAGCTTCGTTCTACCAGAACCAGATATAGCTACAACTATATCCCCCTTACCTATACGTGGAACAATAGTCTCCCCCAACACGTAGACTGTGTATCCTAGATGTAGTAGACGCATAGCAAAAGCTCTTCCAACAAGACCGCTCCTACCAGCACCCATAACAAGTATTTTCACATTGGGCTTACCGTAAACTTTTGTTAAAGTATCAACCATTCTCTCAAGTTGCTCACGCTTAATCTCACGTGTAGCAGAAATAATGAAGTCCGCGATACTGTACATGGTTTTGTAAACATTTTCAACCATTAATCAGTCCCAGGTGAAACTAGTTTACTTCTAGGATAAAAATTAAATGTCACGCCTCTGTTCCCGACTAGTTCGAAAAATTACCTACTTTTTCAATAGGTCTTATTTAGCGTAATACTGTAGAAATATAAAGTTTCTTCTAATCGAGAAGCAAATTGTTGGTGATAAAATCTATAAGCAAAATTTCTACACGATAAAATCCTAGAACAAAGGTAAAAAACATAATGGAAACCAGAGAGCTGTTTGACCTACTAGAAAAACTGTATAATACAAGTGTACTGGGATTAAGTAGGCTTGCAAGAGCCCTAAACATATCGTATAACAAGCTATATGTTTTCATAAATTCTCTTAGAAGACTAGGTTTTGAAATAGTTCCATGCATGAACTTAAGGTTTATCAAACTAGGCATAATGATAATATTAAGTGATAGACCTATAATTTATGATTGCAAGCCCTTGTTCCCTAAAGGTTATTTCACGCTCCTCATGATACCGCTTGACATAGAATACAAGAATATGAAGTCTATTATAGGTTCATCAACAAACCCCTTGAAGGACTATCTCATAGAAGAAGCTCAGCTACCGAAACCCATGCTTGCAAGATATAATGTTGATAGTAGTTTCGAGACGCTTAAAAGGGAGGAAATATGGAGAAGGCTCTTAGAAACAATTGAAAAAATAAATAAGAGGGAAATAAAACATGCAGTTTACTCTAACACTGTTTATAGTGAAAAATATAGAATAAGTAAGATAGATTTAAAAATAATGAACGAACTCGTAAAAGATCCCTTTATTTCGTCAAAGAAGCTTGCGGAAAAATTGGGCATATCCGTAGGAAAACTTAGAAGAAGAATGGTTATGCGTATAGAACCATTAATGAAGGGATATAGAGTTTTATGGGCGCCATATTATAGACTGTTTAACGCAGTATTGTTCAATGTCTTTAAAGTTAAATCTATTCCTTCAAGAATTCTCTATGAGATACTATCAGAGTTCCCTTTATCGGTTCTAACTGCATATAATTCAAGCGAAGATATGATTGTTAATGCATTGCTCGTTGATAGTCTAACATATGGTTATGCTGGAAAATATTTTAGAATTATAGAGAGAGAGTATGGTATAGAGATAATAGATTCTTGGGGCTATCTATACTCTGGGGTAGAAAAACAAGTAATACCATGTAAAGTTCTAGTAGAATACGATAAGAGGTCTAAAAGATTTCGATTAAAAATGCCTTCTACTAATGTAACTAGCACTTAGTTATTGTTTTAAGTACTTCAGATAGCTTGTTTACTACTATGTCAGCGTTCTCTGCGAGTCTTGTAGAACAATTATATGCTATACCACAACCAGCGAGTTTTATTACACCAATATCCCAGTCTGAGTCTCCCACATAGATGGTTTCCCTTATGCTTATCCCATAGCGTCTAGCAATCCACAACAATGTGAGGGGTTTCCGGTAGGGGGGCATTCGTGCGCGCTGGTTATCTGATACGACCCCATTACTGGTAAATGTTATTTGGTTAGCGATCCAGAAGTCGAATCCGTATTCACTTGCTATTTTTTCGGCTAACTGGCCTATACCAGCACTTATAATGCCTACTATGAATTCTTGCCTCTTAAGCTCACCTACAACTCTACTAACATCGTTGTTTACTTTTATTCTGTCTATAGCTTCGAGTAGGTCTTCTCGTCTAAGCTTTCTGCCAAGTGCTTTATTCCATAGCTCTATATCTCTTCTTATCCATTCATTATAGTCTATCCGACCCCATACGTAGTCTAGGAAGTTCTTCCTCCTAGAACTTATGGGTACACCAAAATAGTCGTGAACGTGCTCCCAACTACTCTTAGATTCCGTTAGAACTCCGTCCAGGTCAAAGGCTATTAACTTATATTTTCTAGTGGACAAATCCGCAACCACTTTCTTGAACCATATCTAGGCTAGGAGTACTTGAATGTGATAAAAATATTGTGCTCTAATCAATTATTATGATGTCCTCTTCTAAGAGCCTAGCCGTAATAGTGCTTCAATTACATCTATTATCGTATTGAGGCTGAGCTTCTTCTTAGACCCCGTTATCTCTAGGTCTAGGTTATATGATTTATCTACGGAGTCGTAGGAGACTATTATTCTGCCGAGTCCTCTAATATTTATGCTTAGAGTCGTCCCTATTCTCTCAACTATGGCTCTGTCTCCAACTACGCTAGTTATCTTATCAAAGGCTTCCTCTACTTCCTTTAATTCTTTCTTCTCCTTACCTAGTGCTTGGAGTCTTGCATCAATTGCTTCAACTATCTCTGGAATATCCTTGTACTTCTCTTTAGCTAAACGCAGTATCTCGTCAACTAAGTCTATTTTACCCGCATCCTTTAGAAACTTCACTAGCTCGTCAAAGTCTGGGCTACGCAAATAGTCTACGAGCTTCTTTATGTCTCCTCCAAAAGCAGAGAACTTGTATTTCTCCTCGGCTTTCTCAATCATCTTCCTGACATCGTCTGCTACTTGTTTTGCTACATCCATTTTAGACGCTAGCACATAGTTTACGATATGTCTTAGGAAATCAACCTTCTTAGCACTCATGAGGCCAACACCCTCTTAGAGTTATTTATATTGTGTTAGGGGTTGTTGGCGATACAGCCCAGTATAATGGTATATTTATTGATTAAAAAGGTAACCATCAACACTCTGCTAGTAAGCCCAGATATTTCCGGGTTCAATCAAGGTCTCGTTTTCTCCACGGATCTCCTCAACTCTCACCTTTTCTAGCCTCCTTGACTCTAATACTCCTATAACATTTATCGCAATATGTGTTATTATGCTTGGAATAATAGTGTTTAAAATGAGTACTGGTAAGCCTAAAACAAAGGCTACAGCAAGGATGACTAGAAGACCCTCCTTCTTAACCGATTTCAAATGAGCTAGCATGAAGAGAATAGCCGATAAGACGAGTGCTATTAAGCCGTTATTGAATAATAGTTTAAAAGCATAGAAGAAGAATCCACGGAAAACAATCTCCTCTAGAATAGGGGCCAGGAGGAAGAGAATTAAGGCTAGTAGAACAGGGTTAATAGACCTAATAGTCTCAACTGGGAATTTCATAAGGTATTCTTCTCCTATAATCCTCGTACTAGCCATTAACACTATGAGAGCTAATCCAATAGAACCCAAAGTCCATATAGTGAATGCTAAGTCTAATCTAACGCTGAAGAATACTTGCAAGGGTATCCCGAGGAGGGGGGAGAGACCTATAACTAATAGTAAAGCCGCGAGCTGCCCTATACCACCAGCAACGAGGAGGTTTAACGTATATTTCCTAAATACTTTTACACTTACGAGAACGTAAAGTGTTGAAGCCAAAGCCATAACACCGATAGAACCCAAGCCTAATAGAAACAATATTAGTGGATTAAATCCCATAGCCCAGCCCTCCCATTAGATGAGACCACTTATACTATTAACTGCTTCGATAAGCCTCCAGGGCCCAGGATATACTCTAGCTCTCCTACGAGAAACTATTATCTCCTCACCCGTAGCTCGATTAACTGCTCTCTTAGAATACTTATCCCATACTATCGATGAACCAAGCTTCTTCCAAACACTTATCCTACTAATATCTACGCCCTTCTCCCTAAGCTCTACTAGCTGTTTTCGTAGGACTGGGCGATACTCCCTCCACAACCCCATCATTGATGCTAGGCTTCCAATAAAGTTTCCAAAACCTACTCTAGCTCTATATAATACGTATTCACTGATCTCATCTAGGCTCTCCAGCTTTATTATCTTAGCATCAAATAACACCTGGTGACCCAGGATAAGGCTCATCCTAGAGGACACTATGCTTGGAACAATACTGAGTAGTTTCTCAACTCTACCACTATAAGGCGGGTTAGATAACACTATGAAGTTTGCTTCATCACTAACAATGTATGCGCCGAAAAACCCGTACCTCACAACAACTTGATAAGCCGCTACAAGTAGTGATGAATGTATCTTAAGATCTCTTGGCTTCTCATAACGTCTCGGTAAACGGTGAAAGCCTACACCATCAACTCTTATAGCAAGGGGAGCTTCTACTCTAAGACTAATCTCCCTAGACTTATACTTCTCTTCTAATACCAGAGGGTTTACCTTAAGCAAAACCTCCTCATGTAACCTGTTATCGTGCAACTTTTACCCCATTACAACAACAATAAAAACGAGGATGAGATTATTCTCCAGCAATATCCCTATAGGCTTCGTCTAGTACACTCTTCTTCTCTGGATGTTTTGTAAAATAGTAGACAACATAACTACACAATGGAACAATCTTTAACCCGTTTTCCTCAGCATACCTTATGGCGGCTTCAACAAGTCTAGCAGCATACCCCCTACCTCGTAGCATTGGGGGAGTGTAAGTTGACTCCAAGAACATTCTATCTCCTTCAACACGATACTTTAATACAGGTTTATCCTCTCCAGGTAAATCGATATAGAATAAATTCTTTGTCCTCTTAACAACTACCCTATTAGCCATTATACTTCTGCCTCGATCAACACTAGCAAGTA
>JALUDQ010000003.1 GCA_027043985.1 Desulfurococcales archaeon | reverse complement strand
TAGGCAAGCCTAGTTGTCGTTCAAGTGATATTATTAGTTCTCTTGGGTTAATCATTGAAACAAATATCATGGCTGCACCAGTAATAGTCATTATCCTAACCGTTACGATCAATGTAGCCCATAGGGCATTAGATCTTATCACTAATGGTCCGACGACTACTACTGGTTCGCCATAGTTAACAAATAATATGGCGTTGAGGAATAATGCCCATACGGCTAATAGGAAGGCTATGGGGAAGAGATAATACTTTTTCCTTAAAGATAGTATGAGCCCTAATATGAAGTTAGGTATTGCTGGTAGCATTAACGCTATCTCACTTCTAATAGTGAAGGCGAGAGCAGTCATTATCAGGGAATAGATGAACCATGTAGCCGGAGATACTCGGGGCATTTACTTGAACCCCTCTTCAAGCCATTTCAACCCGTACTCGAGGCTTACTTCTCTCATACGATTATTTTCTACGAGGTATACTCGGTCTGCTAGGTCAGCGATTACTCGTGGGTCATGGCTTGCTATTACCACGCTGCGCTTCTCTTTAACGATTTTTCTTATCCATTCTACTACATGCCTATATAGTTTAAGGTCTAGTCCCGTAGTAGGCTCGTCAAGCAATACTATGCTGGGATTATAGCCGCGGGCTATGGTTAATGCAAGCCACCTGCGCTGACCATGGCTTAAGCGGTGTGGAGACATGTCTAGTAAGCCTTTAAGCCATGGTGCTTCACTAAGTATTTTCTCAATGAATATTCTACCACTCCTCTTATACAAGTCGTCTAGTTCGCGTTTAACTCGGGTATGGATAAACATGTAGTCGGGATTTTGTGGTACATAGAAGACTCTTGGATTCTTCTCGTGGAAGACTATTTCGCCTGCAACTGGTTTTAGTGCTCCAGCAATAGTTTTCAGGAAGGTGGTCTTACCGCTACCATTAGCACCTATTACTACGACTACTTCTCTCTCACGTACCTCAAAGTCTATTCCACTTATTACTGGCTGCCCATTGTATCCTATTGTTAATCCACGAGTCTCTAATATTGTTCTCCCAGCATCTTTCCTAGGCTCTCTTATCAGTATGGGACTTCTAACATCTACTCCGTGTTCTTCCAGGTATTCTAGAAAGGCTTCATCTACTTCGCTTATCCTCCTACGAGCCCTAATTACTCCATCCTCTAAGAGGACTACTTCGTCTACAAGATCTAGGAAATACTTAGCCTTATGTTCTACTACTATTGAAGCCCTACCCAAACCACTAACATGTTCCCTAAAGTATTTTCTAACCTCTCTCACACCCCAAGGGTCTATTGAAGCAGTTGGCTCGTCAAACAATATTATGGGTGGATCATGTACTATAGCTGAAGCAATAGTAAGTCTCCTCTTCTCCCCACCCGATAGTTTCTCAATACTTACAAACTCTTTACCAGTTAAACCAAACATGCCCAGTATTCTATTAGTGCGTTCCTCTATATCATTGAAGCCAAGGTTCTCTAAGACAAAGCTCACTTCATCATAGGGGGTAGGCATGGCTATCTGCTTATCCGGATCCTGTAACACAACTCCAACTAGTCTAGCAACTTCTCTAAACCCCTCTGGTTCTAAGAGATTGACTCCACCTATCCTAGAATAACCTTCAACTTCTCCTTCAAGAAGATTATTTAAGACACCAGTCATGGCTAGTAGGAGAGTAGTCTTACCACAACCACTACTCCCCACTACTAGTACGCTCTCCCCCTCCCCCAGGCTTAGAAAAACATCTCTAAGAACAAATCTGCTGCCACG
>JALUDQ010000002.1 GCA_027043985.1 Desulfurococcales archaeon | reverse complement strand
GGCTAACATATATGGGATACGAGTTATCCCTAAAAAGACGAGTATCAAAGGAACTCGTAGACAAGATACTAGTTAAAGCAACACTCCTGGCAAAAGAAGAATTAGAAAACTACTTGAAACCTAGAATCCAGGCACGTAAACGCTACATTACAATACTCGAAGCAGTAGGTACACTAGGAGAAGCCTCATGGAAGACTATTTACACTTACCTGGAGGCAAAATTAGGTCGCGTACCGAAACCAGTCTTCAACGAATTATTGAGAAATTTAGTCGACGCTGGATTCCTCGTTAAGAAGAATACGGGAACATACATTGTAGCAGATCCAATACTTGAATACGCTATAAGGAATAGACTAATAAGTCTACGATGATAGTAGAGATTTAAACAACTCTATATATTTTTCAGCAATTCTCTCAACGCGATTCTCTTCAACGAATCTACGAGCTTCTTCTACTACTCTCATCCTGACACCAGGATCTTCTATTAATAGTTTAAGCTTTCTAACCAGGTCCTCAACATCACTATACTTTACTATAACTCCTATACCATCACTATCCGTTGGAATAGTCTCAACATACCGCGTATTAGGTGTCACTATAGGTACCAGTGCACCCAGGGTCTGATAGACGGTTGAGGAAACTACCACGTACTTTGAGCGCCCCTTGGGCAGCAAGTGTATGTCTGAAGCCTTAAGATACTTATACAATACGTTGAGAGGGGGCCTCATCCACCACTGTTTCACCCACTTCTCATTAACATTTAATAGTCCATCAGATCTAATAATCCAGTATACGAGATCATAGCTTTCTCTAAGCCTTCTCAGGGCCTCAAAATAATCTTTATATTCTTCTGCTGGCTGTCTCCCAAAGGAGAAGAACAATATCTTTCCTTCAGCAAAGCCTGGCCTCTCAGCCTTCACCTCCAGTGGTGGAGTACAGGGATAAGGTATTATGTGTACTCTATCACCTATCTTGTCTAGGAAGGGCTTCAATAATTCATCAATATATCTGTGGTCGAATACTACGTATGCGTCAAAATCCATTAACGCGAAGGGATCAGTATGCTCACGTTTAAAGCCATGAATTATTGCAACTGTTTTAGCACCCTTCTTCTTAACCTTCTCTAATAATTTTCTTAACTTACTTATAGGCTGTCTAGCATAGGCTTCAACAACAAACACATCAAAGTCGTATGATAAGACCCTGCCAAAATCTATAAAACCACCATTGGGATCATCTGTTTCACCATAGCACCGGATAACCCATGGCTCATCTCTTACCTCTAGTATACGGTGATGCCAGTCCGTACTAGCGCTCTCTATAGTTGGAGCAAAAACCTTTACCTCATATCCTCTCCTAACCCATTCACGTACTATTAGTTCTGCGTGAAGCGATATACCACATGTAGCATTCCAGCGTGTGAACACTGCGATTTTCACAACAATCACCTCCAATGAAAGTTGCCCGTCTAATAGTATAGTATTAGGACATGGGACTAGATAAAATATTATGGAAGCTGATAAAGAATATTATGGTGGAAAATAGGAAAAATAGAAAAATGCTACGAGAACAAAAACATGTTTTTACTAACTAGTATATTCTCCCCTTATCTAGTTCGCCCAATAGTTCATTGACGTCTATTTCCCCTATGCCTATCATAAAGTCGCCTGCGCCATAGGTTATGAGAGCCTTGTCCTTGCTCACCCTCCACAAACCACACGGGAATACTGTATATGGTCTATCACCAAATACTTCGTGAAGCTGTTTAGGCTCCATAATATAAGAGGGTGTTACAGCCTTTACAATAAAGCCCTCACTCTTAGAATATTCTAGCTGCATAGCATACAACCTATATGCCTGTATATCAGCGTCAACTCCGTGAGCAAAAGCTATTAGCTCATTATCTTTGAGGTAAATGGGCGGTGTTGCCCATCCTATCTTTACTTCAAAACTGGCACTATCAGTTATCCAAACAGTATCATGAACCGTGATCTCCTCAATCCTATCCTTATTATGTTCCTCTAGAGCCCTCTTGCCGTCGATAAAGCTTGCAGTCAAGTAGAAGCACTCGTCATCTAGATGTGGTCTATGGAATAAGACCACATCGTCACCTAGCTTTACTAGGAAAGCATCCTTATCGCTTATCAAGTGTTCTCGAAGACCTAGGGGGAAGACGTAGGCGTGTATCTTTCTCCATATATGGTAGTTGCCTTCTCTAACAGCAGTTATTGGTAATGTTCGCTCTGTTTTTATCCTGGGATTAAAGTAGTAAGCTGTTCTACCCGTAAAGGTCATGTATATTTTACCGTCTATCTCATAGACTCTTGGATCCTCTGTACCCCATAAGTCATAGCGTGTTGATGGGTAGATGGATGGTTGGCTAGCATAATAGTTTATGCTGACACTACCACTATATATGTCCTCTAAGGGTACTGGTATAGTTACAATAGCTGACACATACATATAGTAGCCCACAATTATCCTAGCATAAATTACAGCGTTCTCGCCGTGAACAGCTAATGCGGCATTGAAGACAGCTATAGGGTTACTTATAGGATAATTATTCAAGTAGACTCTGTTAGGTGATATTACTCCCAAGCGTTTAACAATATCCTTGGTCTTAAACTCGCGTTTTTCATAGGCTTCTTTAAAACCTAATGCTTTTTTAAAGAATCCGCCAAACTTACACGTAGACATAGCTCAACAGCCTAGGCTTATGGCGGGGCTTGATATTCTACCCCACTACATTGAATTCTACATTGTAGTACTGGTTTATATAACTAATTGCCAATAAACTATTAGTAGAGAGAGATAAGCATTCTCACATAGACTTCATAATGGTATTACTAGGCAATAAGTATTTTAAGATACTCTCAGAGTTCGCGTGCCATAACATAAGCGTCTTCTCCATCCAAATAATAGTTTGCAATAGTCTTAACTATCTTGAACCCCAGCTTCTTGTACAAGTTTATAGCCGGAGTATTACTTACGCGTACCTCCAAATATATCTCCTCGGCACCATAGTGCTCCCTCAAAGCCTTCATGGCATGTACCATGAGCTTCTCCCCTATACCTCTACGACGGTAATTAGATCTAACGGCAATGCTTATGACGTGACCCTTTTTCAATAACTTGTTCTTAGTAAACCCCCATCCCCATTCAATACGGCACATAACATAGCCTACGATCTTACCATCTAGTTCTGCTACTAGAAAGGACTTGTTCCATTTACGTAAATGCTCCTCCCAGAACCCTCTCGGATAGTGTTCGGGGAGTGCCTCCATATTTATTGATATCACTTCATCAAGGTCTTCGAGCCTCGCTTCTCTTACTATCAATTTCTCAGACAACAATCCGACACCCTACAACAATACTATACTAAATCAGGCCTAGTTAAATGTCTTAATAGACGAGTATAAAGAGTTAACCGTATGATAGGAGGACAAAGTTAAAGGCAAATTATAATAAAACAATATATTGGAGAGAGATGACTGTCGGGCTATATGCTGAACCAATAAGGGTAATGAAGGAGTGCCGCGGCTAAACACGTTATCTGTTTAGGATCTCTCCAATACATTCCCACTGCTAGGGTCTGGGTAGGATTTATTTTCTCATCTACGCCTTAGTCTTGCTTGGCTGAGATCCAGGGAGTTTATGAGGCGCGAAAATAGTGGTACACCCCTCAGAAGATATACTTTGTGAGGAAACCCGTGTTTTAGAGGGACATAAGATCGTCCTGGGTGTTACAAGCAGTATAGCATTATATCGTAGTATTGATCTAGCCCGCAAGCTTATGCGTAGATGTGCACGTGTGCGCGTTGTAATGTCTCATGATGCTTCTCGTTTTATCTCGCCCCTACTTTTTGAGTGGGCTACTGGTCTAGAACCAGTAGTTGATGTAGGTGGAGGAGTAGAGCATATCTCGCTTGCACGAGAATATGATGGAATGGTTATAGCGCCAGCAACAGCTAATACTATTGCCAAGCTAGCCTATGGCGTAGCTGATACCCCGGTAACACTAACGGCTCTAAGCTTCCACGGTATGGGTAAGCCCGTACTAGTAGTACCAGTAATGCATCTCAACATGTATTATTCACGGATAGTAAAGGAGAATATTGATAGGCTTAAACAGTTAGGATACTATGTACTAGAGCCATGGATAGAGGAAGATAAAGCGAAGATACCTCCAATAGAAGAAATAGCGTTGAAAACCGAAGCCCTAGTCCTACGCGGCGAAGACTTACGCGGAGTAAGAATACTCGTAACAGCAGGACCAACAAGAGAATATCTTGACCCAGTGCGCTTCATATCAAATCCTAGTTCTGGTAGAATGGGAGTAGCAGTGGCAAGAGAAGCCTTTTACCGTGGAGCTAGAGTCAAATTAATACATGGCCCATTATGTAGTGTTGAACCACCACAATGGATAGAGAAAACTAGTGTAGAATCCACCGAAGAGATGAGGAAAGCTGTTCTAAGGGAGGTCGAGCAAGGCGAATACGATATAATAGTATTGGCAGCTGCTCCAGCAGACTATAGGTTCAAGAAGACGAGCTCGGAGAAAATAGACTCCACGAACAGACTTGTAGTTGAATTAGAACCAACTCCCAAGATTATAAGAGATGTAGCTCTCACCGCTAAGAGCAAGAAGCCTTCAACAATAATAATAGGTTTTTCAGCTGAGACGGTGAAAGATGATAGAGAGCTAGTTGAAAGAGCTAAGAGGAAAATGGAGAAATACGGCATAGACATGATTATTGCTAACAATGTTTCTAGAAGAGACATAGGGTTTGAGTCAAAATATAATGAGGTATACATTATAACACGTAATAGAGTAGAACATGTGCCCAAGAAGACTAAGGAGGGAATAGCTAGGATAATATTGGATAAAGCGATAGAGTTGACGAGGAAGTAGTGTATGATTAGATATCGCTTACAACTACCATCACATCTAACCGGGTTCTGGAGAATACATAAAGCTAAAACAATAATGAAAACAGGGAGCACTGGAGCAGGACTAGTAGTAGAACCTGGCGTTCAAGCACTAGTAGAGGAGGCTCCTAAAACAATTATAACATACAATGGCGTAAAAGTAGACATATGCCCCGTGAAGAAAATACTAGGAGCACACAACAAGCCTCTTAAAATAACAATATATTCGCCAACTCCTCTTGGAGCAGGATACGCTTCAAGTGCAATCCTATCAATAATAGCTGCCATAGCTGTACAGCTAGTGGAGAAGGGATACTATGACTACCTTGAAGTAGGAGAAAAAGCCCATAAAGCTGAAGTAGAATGCCTAACAGGGCTAGGAGACGTTATATCTATACTACAAGCCGGATACCTTGAGATAAGAACAAAGCCGGGAGCACCTGGAACTGGTAGAGTATTAACAGTACCGTTAAGAGAGTCTCTAAGAATTACAACTCTTCCACTAAGAATAGATGGACTCCAAACACCACAAATACTCACAACGCTTGGAGATGAGATAAACAAGTACTCTGATAATCTCCTCTCAAAACTCTTAGATAATCCTACAATAGAAAACTTCGCAAGCTTAGCCTTAGAATTCACAAAAAAGATAAAATGGATACCCGTTGAGATACTAAGCCGTGTAGACGATATACTGTTACCTGAGCTAAGGAAAGGCAATATAATCGGCTACTACTATAAGAAGAAAACACTAGTGATAATCCACGAGAAAAGTATAGATGATAACATATTCTTAAACCTCAAGAAATATTCGGCAAGTCCACCAATAAAGCATAAACCATCTCCCGGAGGAATAGTCTTAGCGCGTACATAGATAGATTATAGTAAACTAGTTTTATTACCGCATAGACTAGTATTCTCCAAGAAAAGAGGCAGGTGTGTTCTCCGTGGCTAAAGCAGTTAGAGTAGAAAACCTCTATACCGGGAACCCTGAGCCCCCATTAAAGAACGTGTATATCGTATGGGAAGACAATATCATTAAAGGAATTTATAAGAGAAAGCCACGTAACGCCGAGCTATTAGGAGAAGCCCACACCGCTACACCTGCATTCATAGATGCTCACAGCCATATAGGGATGAGGCGTGCAGGGGAACCACCAGTAGAGGACGAGGCTAACGAGAAACTAGACTCTATTCTAACATATGTTGATGCATTATACAGCGTCTATATGGATGATAAGAGTTTCAAAGAGTCAATAGAACATGGAGTACTCTACTCATGTGTGCTTCCCGGTAGTGGGAATATTATTGGCGGGAGAGCTGTAGTTATAAGAAACTATGCCGAAGACGTTGAGGAAGCCTTCATCAAATATGCTGGAGTAAAAGCAGCACTGGGATATAATCCTAGGAGCACTATTGAATGGAAGGGTGCAAGACCCTATACACGCATGGGTGCAGTAGGTCTCCTACGTAAATGGTTAATGAAGACGAGAGACATGTTAAAACTAGTTGAAGAAGGCAAGAAAGCTCTTGAGGAAGTAGAACCCGAGATTAAGCTACTCTTCCCAGTTCTCCGTGGTGAAGAAGTACTAAGGGTACACGTTCATAAACAAGACGATATCATAGGATTATTTATGTTAAAGAAGGAATTCGGGTTCAAAGCAACTATTGAACACGGAGCAGACCTACACACGCGTAAAGCCTTCGAGAAGATTAAGCAAGAAAACATACCCCTAGTATACGGGCCCGTTGACGCCTTTGCCTATAAGACAGAGCTTAAACACGAGTATTGGAGAAATAT
>JALUDQ010000001.1 GCA_027043985.1 Desulfurococcales archaeon | reverse complement strand
TATAGACCATGTCTATGTAGTACTTAACGGGTTCCGATACATCAGTTACAAATAAACCATAAATGCAATCAAAGAGATCCTTAAAATAACCCACAGTAGCTCCCTTCAGCGGTGCTGATATGAGACCGTAATCAAATCCTCTAAAATCAGCTATCTTAACGACTACTACCTTGTCTCTCTTAAACACCTTACCCCTCTTACCAAGTCTTAGGTCGGCTACACGCATATACTCCATGTAGGCTAGTGGAGCTGTAATCAATGCCTTATACAATGACTTATGGCTAACCTTCACATTAGCGTATGGTGCTTTAAAGCCCCCAATATGGACACGCTTAGCAAAAAACTCTGGAAACAAATAGACTAAGGCATCTGGCGGAATAGTTAACAGCCCCATTGGCTGATAAGGTTTCCGCGAAGCACTAGTATCTTCTATAGGTTGCCTATAACCTGGTTGAGGATAATCTGGCGGTGGAGGCGGGAGAGGAGGTGGAGGGGGATATGGATGTGGTTTGCCCATTTTCTCCACGCGTCTAGTTTCCCATTATTGTAGTGTATCTTGTCTAGTATTGTTTATTAATTTTTCTTCCAAATATACATAAAATATTTTATAATTGAACATTTCACTTCAAATAACATTATCAACGAAAAACCCCGGGGGCTACGAGATATGTTTAATTTTTAGAACACGTTGATAAGTGTGAGAATACCGTAAATAATAACAATGAGAGCCTATTAGGTGGTTGCCGACGACCTCGATGGCTTCTAGATTGGTCACGCTAATCCTATTATCGTGTATTGTGCTTGAGGCCTTAACTGTAGTTGCTGACTCAAACCCTGTTATTCATGCTTCTCCGAGCCTCAGTATAATAGTATACCCGGATTCTAGCATAGTGCTCGCCTACTCTATTATTGGAGTCCTTGAGGCTCCTACTAGTATAAGTAGTGGTCATGTAGACTATATTCTAACATATACCAAGACAACTAGAGACATAGAACTAGCATTGACTGGGGGATTAGAAGTAAACCTGTATGGAACCCCATCCGGTGAACCCCGAAACCAGTCTATATTCTTCCTTGGAGCTAGTTTAAGCCTAGAGCCGAGGACTGTAAACTCCTCCTATCTCAGCGGTATGATCCTAATAGACGTAGTTGAGAGGCATCCCAATGTAACAGCCCACTCTATAGTAAACATTAGTAGGTTGGTAGCTAATTTTACTCCAAATACCCTAAGAGTCTCGTTTACAATAGAATTGAAGGGAGAGAACATCAGTATCCTAAAAGTATTATTAAAACAGAATGCGAGTACGTTAAACAAGGCTCTAGTGGAAAAGGGGTTCGATTGGATAAAGTTTACACAATACAGTATGGAACCGGAAAACCATACTTACAGGATAAGCGGATTAATAGAAGTAAACTATACTAGACTACTACAACATGGTTTAAAGGAAGAGGCCTTATCCGAGGAGCGGAAGAGAGAGGTCGAGAAATGTTTGGTAAGCCTATCTAACCCGGCTAGAACTCGGATTAGAGTAGCTCAATCCATTTGGGCTGAAGAATACTCTAATTCAATGAGGATAGGATCTAAAACTGAAGTCCACATAAGAATAGAAGATAATAACACTACGCTGAAAACACTCGTAGGAGAGCTAGGAGGATGCCTCCCACTCTTAAACATAGTATTCTCAGTAATCGGGGTTAACGTATCGAGTCCTTCCCTAGGTCTAGGCGGTCTCCAAGACTATATGAGGATACCCGGGCTTGTAGAGAAGACATCCTACACTATGCGCGCTCATACTAGAATAGAGTTTATGAAAGAGAACATATCCTTCAACATATCGGTTACAACTGGAAGACTAGAATACCCTAATAAAATACTCCCAGTTAGCGAGAGGATTGAGAAGACTGTTAGGATAGTTAAAGAGTACTTAGAGAATCTTACAGCAGTACTAGAGCCTTATCGCCTATTACTTGGAGTAGAACATCTCATACCGCTAAATATCAGCATAGTTGGGTCAGAATCTGGGAACCTTAGGGTGGTAGTGGAGCCTAATAGGATAGAGCTCTTTAAACCATTGAAGCTCCACGTAGAAGTAGTGGAGATGACACCAACAAATACTACTATAACTCAGCCTGCTAAGACGGTAACGAAGACAATGACTTATATGGTAACAACTACTATAGAGAAGACTAAGACCGTAACTGAGACAGCAACAAGAACCAAGACTATTACAGAAACAATAAACCATACTGTTACAATAACCCATAGCGTAGAGAGGATTAATGTAGAAACAATAGTATTGCTTGCTATAGCATTGTCTGCTATAGTAGTAATAGCAGTATATTTCATAATACGTGAGAAGACTTAAACAATGGGGACTTGTAGCTATGATAAACTCTTTCATGGAGTGGAGGAGAAAGCATTGGCTACTCTACTAAACAGTATTGCTTTGAGAGTAAGGAGTCTAGGATTTATTGAAAAAAGACTTTTAATGGCAATAATTGTGGGGTTTTTCTCCTCTATAATTATAATACTTTTCTACTTTCTGGTAGTACTAGTTGTTGAGTTTTCTATTATACTAATAGATGGAAAATTCATGGCTACCAGTGATTTATCTATAACGGCCATTGAATCGAAGAGGTCGTATCTACTACTAGTAATAATACCTCTTGGAGCATTACTGAGTAGCTTACTAGTATACAAAATTGAACCCCTAGCAAAGGGTCCCGGAGTAAATATTACCATAAAACTATATCATTATGGTCTTGAAATGCGTAAGAGAACACCCATAGTAAAAGCCATCGCCTCTGCCCTCCTTGTAGGCTCTGGTGGAAGCGGTGGATTGCAAGGGCCTAGTTTTCAAATAGGTGCTGGTATTGGAACAATTATTTCGAGAATACTCGGCTTAAACATTATTGAGCGAAGGATTATGATGGTAGCTGGGATGGCTGGTGCTCTCTCAGCTATATTCCATAGCCCCATAGGCTCGGCGTTATTTGCAGTCGAAGTACTCTATAGGAGGGATCTCGAAGCAGATGCTATTGTCGCAGCATTAGCTGCATCTATTACAGCCTATACGGTTTCAGCAAATATCTTAGGCTATCAATGGTTTTTCCCACAGGTTCACGCTACAGTATCATTATTCTTTAAACCAATTGCTATTCTAACATATATTATCCTAGGAGTAATTGCCGCTGGAGTTACTCTAGCCTATATACGCTTATACCATGGTGTTTCAAGACTTTTCTGGTGGCTTGAAGAAAAACACCGTAAACCGTGGCTTAACCCCGTGATAGGGTCTCTACCAGTTGCTTTCATAGGATTCCTAGTACCCCACGTTATTGGTAGCGGGAGCTCAACACTATCATTAATACTGGGCATGGACTATACTAATCATTCTGAACTAAGACTCTTAGGCGTGAATATCATTATAACCCTAGCTATACTAGTTGTTGCTAAAATGATTGCTACATCATTTAGTATTGGAAGCGGGGGTAGCGGGGGACTCTTCGCCCCAAGCATCTTTATCGGAGGACTCTTCGGAGTACTCTACGGACTAGTAGTAGGCTACCCTATAGCAAAACTACCAGTACGCGCCTACGCCTATATAGGAATGGCTAGCGTCTTTGGCGCTGCAACAAATACTCCACTCGCAACAGCAATTATGATTGCTGAAATGAGCGACAACTACTTATTAATTATCCCAGCTATTATAGGCTCTCTTATAGCTAACGAGCTGATAAAATACGATACCCTATACCCAGCGCAAATACTTAGAAGAACATACCCCCTAGTGGCGAGCCTAAAGACAATCTTAGAAGTAATGGAATCTCGCCCAAAACTACGACGTCTACTAGTAAAGGACCTTGAAAACCAGGAATACCAAGCTGTAACAATAGATTGCACGCTAAGAGAAGCGATAAAGGTTATGAGAGAATATCAGCAAAGATTCATACCAGTAACAAGTAGTAACGGCAGAATACTAGGAATAATAGACTTAGAGACCATAAGATACGCTTACCGGAAAAACCTTGTTAAAGTAAAATTGTCACAAATACCGTTGAAAAAAGACATAGTGTTATTGAAACCAGAGGAAAAACTAACTAAAGCCGTAGAAAAAATGATACATTATGCTAAAAACTATGGTATAATAGTAGACAAAGACAAACGGTATCGTGGAGTACTCCTAGTAGAAGATCTAGCGGTAATAGTATCTCAATACCTAATACCGTAAACAAAACCATCAATATGAAGTAGAGGAGACAATACATTTTTAGGAAAATGCATTTGTACTATAGCTCCAACACTAAATGTATCATCAACTACAATCCACTACTATATACCACACGTATTAAGATTAAACAACATATACATAGCCCTAACCATAACCATAATAGGATTAATATTAATAATAGAATGAGTTAGAAGAACCAAATAATACAATACAGTTCAGAGGTATAAAATTACAAG
Organism: Desulfurococcales archaeon; assembly: GCA_027043985.1. Taxonomy (GTDB): domain Archaea; phylum Thermoproteota; class Thermoprotei_A; order Sulfolobales; family WANQ01; genus JALWGO01. Next base: position 2,274 of record JALUDQ010000001.1, on the reverse strand, counting down.
CTCCTAAACTAGGATTATCAATTAATGTCAAAGGCTAAAGAAGTCTACCATTGTTTTCGCAACGATAGACTCAACATGATTAGGGTCCCCGGTACTAGTATTAGAGTAGACCTTACTCAAACAAGGACTCCCCGGAGAAGAGCATAGTATTAAAAGAAGGTATAGAATATCGACATCTATTGTTCTTCTAGAGAATGCCCTCAGTTATCTCCCTACAGTTCTAGCACTGAGTAATGAGAATACGTTGATTAATGTATGTGGGGGCTGAGGGTAGAGGTAAAATAGTTGAGGGTTATGTTAGTTTTGTGGCGGATGAATTGGGTTATGGTTTTTCCAGGAGGATTGCTGATTGGCTGGGTATTGTTCGGATAGGTAATGTTATTGTTATAGGTTTGTCTGGGATAGTCGGCTACGTTGTTGGTAGCCAGAGTTTAACGTTTGATGCTGATATGAGGGTTCTTGTTCTCGTTGCACTTGTTCCCTCTCTTATAGGGGCTGGCGGCAATATTGTTAACGATTATTTTGATAGGTTTATTGATGCTGTTAATAAGCCTTGGCGTCCTATCCCATCTGGTAGGATTAGGGCTGAAACAGCTCTTAAAGTAAGCCTAGCCCTCATGGTTGCTGGCGTCTTCTTGAGTATCGTCTTGAATCCCTACTGTGTGTTAACGGCTATTCTAGCTTCAGTCTTATTGTTTGAGTATTCTAGGTGGTTGAAGAAGACGGGGCTCCCAGGTAATCTCGTAATAGCCTTCCTATCGTTTCTCAGCATATTTTTTGGAGGACTCGCTTCACCTAATCCAATGGCTAGCTTATTGCCTGGACTCTATGCTTTCCTCATAATCCTTGGTAGGGAACTGTTTAAGGGTATAGAGGACTTGGAGGGTGATAGGAGGTATGGTGTTAAAACACTAGCTGTTATAGCTGGGCCCCGCGTAGCCTTGTTGGCTGGCACCCTATTATTAGTGCTCGTTATCGCTATTAGCCCGCTACCATACATGTTATACAATTATAACATATATTATCTAGTAACCGCTGCCCTAGGCGTAGACGTCCCGATAATAGCGTCAATAATATTAATAGCATCTAACTACGCTAACGCTTGGAGAGCTACGAGAATACTCAAAATACCATTACTCATGGGCCTCCTAGCCTTCCTACTAGGAGTATTCTAGAGAGAAACCGGGAAGGGGCGTGTGTTGAGCCTCTTAGAAGAGCCCAATAGGTGGAGTAGTGTTCTAGCCGAGGTGAAGAGGAAGAGTATCCATGTTATCCCGGGGTTTGCTGCTATCCCAATAGTCGTCTGGCTGGGTAAACCAGTAGCCCTACCCATAGCCTCATTCTTCTTCGCAATATATCTTGCCCACGAGATAGCTTTGAGGAAAAACCTCAACATAAGAGTACCCATAGCTTCCCACACGTTTAAGATAATGGCTAGAAGAGACGAAGTCGAAAAGAAGTATTTTACTGGTACAGTCTACTTCTGGTTCATGACGATCCTACTAATACTCTTACTCGAGCCAATTGATGCTGCTGCAGCAGTAATGGTTTCAAGCCTCGGTGATGCAGCGGCAGCTATAACTGGTAGAGCCTTACCCAAGCCAAAACTACCATATAATAAGAGGAAGAGCGTTGCTGGCCTCTCAGCTATGATTGCTGTAAGCTTCCTCTCATGCCTCATCGCAGGTGTTCCGTGGACAACCGCTATAATAGTATCTATTACTGCAGGTCTTGTTGAGAGCCTGACTTTGGTTTCCGTTTTAGACGAGTTAACAGTCCCCATAACTGCTGGAGTATTATTGTGGCTTCTACCCTAGTCTCCTCCTATCCTGTATCTATTCTTTTATAATTAGTGTTAATTTTATTAACATGCATAAATAACATAATATATAAGAGAAACTCTCCCCTTGGAGCTGAAATAGTAATGAGTTCTCAAACCCTAGTGGATGTCAACCTCCAGGGCATGAACCGCAACTTTGTCCCCAACGGCTCATATGATGCAATAGGATTAGGGGTAATGCCTCTAGATCAAGCATTATTATTACTAGAACGTATGCCGAGAAGCTACCCATCCTACGTATTGGCGTTGGAAGAGTATTGTCCAGCAGCAATAATATTTGCACATAATGATGCTACTGTTCTAATAGCACTTGATACTGATGGCTCCTTCTACGCTATTATAGACGACGAGTCTAAGGGCATAGAGAACAAGTACATAGGAGACCTCGACGTAGAATCAGCTAAGAAGATAGTAAGAGAATACCTTGAAGGAAA